>JAQGHJ010000892.1 GCA_028288905.1 Phycisphaerales bacterium
CCGCGTCATCCCGTGCGTGCAGAACAGGGTCGTCTCTGGTGGCCCGTCACGGGGTCTTACGATGGGTGCCACTGGTCGCGGTACTCCGAGACCTGTGCCGGACCGTCACGACCGCACAGGTCTCGGCCGGGTGCCATGCCCACGCCGTCGGCCGGCCCCGGACCGTCGCGGCCCGCCCCGCGTGGGCATGTCCGCCGGACGCCGAAGGCGCTTCACCGCCCGCGTGCCCACGCCCGGGCGACGCCCGACGTTCTGAGCCCGCCCGACGGCGTGGGCATGGCAGCCGGCGGGCATGCCACCCGCCGGATCGCGTCGATCAGCGCCGACACCTCCGCGACGCTCAGCACGGTCGGGAGCTGGGCCGGCCGCTTCGACCGCTCGGCCTCGTACTTCCCGAAGTGCCCCTCCGGCACCTCGTCGGCCAGCACTTGTTTGTAAAGGAAGACGATCGCGTTGCAGGCCTGGTTCTGGCTCGACGCGCTGAGCCTACGGCGGCGTGCGAGGTCAGTCAGGAACGCCCCCACCTCGGCCGCGCCCAACTCCACAGGGTGCCGCCACCGTCCACCGATCCGGCAGAACTTCAGGAACTGCGTCACCCACCGCTGGTAACATTCGATGGTAGAGGCCGCCAAGTGCCGTCGCGCGCCGACGTCAGCAATGCAATCGAATACCTTTATTTTCCCTAACGTGTGTGTTTTTAACGACTTCAACATTTTTTGTTGATTCTTGACAAGACTTGCCCGCACAAGCGATTATCGACGCGGTGCTTAAAGGCGGGGATCGTGCTACCTGCACCGAAGCGCCAACGAATACGAGTTCGGCAGACGAAGAGATGTTGGCACCTTTGTCGTGAGGTGACGAAAGAAGGGGTCGTGTTGCAATATAAATTTTCCAGCGCGCAACGATACGTGATCTTCTTGGTGCATGGCATGAAGTGCTACATGTGTGGGGTACCACTAGACCTCACCTCGATGGCGGTCGATCATGTGGTGCCTGAGCACCTGCTCGCAACTCCCTCACTACTCGATGCTGCCAAGTCGGAGTTGGGCCTCTCCGCTTCATTTAATCTAAACTCTTTCGAGAATTGGATGCCGGCATGTAACTCGTGCAATGGGAGAAAGGCAGCGCTCCAATTTAAAAGTTCCCTTCTTCTCCAGGTGACTTTGCAGCGTCTCGCTGAGAAAGCCGACAAGGCTCGCCGATTTTGCGATGAGGTAGTTAGCACCAGGCGGGTATCTATCGCGCTCAGCGATTTGGAGCGCGCGCAGGAGAGCGGCCGGACTTTCGCCGGACCGGTACGGGTGCGGCTATTGGCCCTTCTGAGATTTGCCGCGGAACGCGCGCTCTTGCCCAGGGGACATCCACTTCGCTTGACGCAGTCATTTCGACTCGTAGCGACCACGGTGGAGGACGCAACATGTTGGGGGGCCACCTACTGGTCTATGCCCCCACGTGAGCCAGGTGAGCCAGCGCTAGTCGTACTGTTCCGGGCGGAGCGAGGCGCGTGCGTTGAATGTGGTTTGATTCAGCGGGTCTTTCAGCCGATTAATCAAGAAGGTGGCGGCGATCCGATTTGCGACGTATGCCTGTCTACCCTGGATTGGATGCCCCCGATGGCCTTGGGAGATTTTCCCACTCACGTCACTTATGCATCGCCGGTAGACATCACGGTGGTCGAAGCCGAACTAAGCGTTGCAGCAGACGTCGGCCGCAATGCTGGTTCTGCGTAAGTTATCCTCGCTCGGCGCGGCCGTCGCTGCTGAGCTTGGTCGTCCGTTATGCCTCGCGAAGAATCTCCTAATACCCAAGCGGTTTACTGCGGGGCGCACGGCCAGCGGCGACCTACGTATGTTTGCAAGCCTGTGGTCCGCGGGTCACGCTGGGCTTCATCGAACCAAACCGGGCACCCGCGTCCCCGGAAGATTCCGACGAGCAGTGCGCGCGGTGCGTCGAGTGCGAGCGGGTCCGCGAGAAGCGGCAAGGGTGGGATGACATGTCGAAAGCCTTCGCTGGTGTCACGATGATCTGTGACCTCTGCTTCGAGGAGTCGCGTGCCCGTAACCGGCGGCCCGGCGAGGCATAACCATCCGCTGCAGCGGACGGAGGCCGCCGGTAAGGTATGGGCAGCCGATGACGGTGCGGGGGCGCGGCCCCGGCCGCTGAACGTCAGGTCGTTACTCCTCATGACGCCGCGGGTGCATTCAATGTGGCGGCCCCCACCCTTTCCCCCGATGGTGCGCCGGCCACGGGTGCTGACTGCCGCCCCGGCGGCCGCGACATGCTGATCCCCCGCGTCAAGATCTGCTGCATCGCCACCGCCGCCGAGGCCGCGGCGGCCGTCCGGGGCGGGGCGGCGGCGGTCGGGCTCGTGTCGGCCATGCCGAGCGGGCCGGGGCCGATCGACGAGGCTCTGATCGCGGCCATCGTCCCCGCCGTCCCCCCGGGCGTCGCGACGTTCCTGCTCACCAGCCAAACGGCCGCCGACGCGATCGTCGCCCAGCAGCGGCGAACCGGGTGCGACACGCTCCAACTGTGCGACGCCGTCCCGGCCGACGCGCTGCGGGCGGTGCGGGCCGAGTTGCCGGGCGTGCGGCTCGTGCAGGTCGTCCACGTGCTGGACGACGCGGCTGTGGACGAGGCGCGGGCGGCCGAGCCGCTGGTCGACGCGATCCTGCTCGACTCCGGCAACCCGCGGCTGGCGGTCAAGCAGCTCGGCGGGACCGGCCGGCGGCACGACTGGGCGGTCAGCCGACGGGTGGTCGAGGCGGTGGAGGTGCCGGTCTGGCTGGCCGGCGGGCTGACGCCGGCGAACGTCGCCGAGGCGGTGGCGACGGTCCGCCCGCACGGGCTGGACGTCTGCTCCGGCGTTCGGACGGACGGGCGGCTGGACGAGGCGAAGCTGGCCGCCCTGTTCGGCGCGCTACCGTCGGCGTAGCGCGTCCACCCTGGTGGTCCCGGCGGACGGCCGACAGCCGGTTCGGGCGGGCTGGCAACGCGTCCAACTTCTCCCTTTGGGGCCGAGCGTCCCACGGTATAATGGCTGCCGGGAGAGCCGCGCGTTGATGCCGGGTGACCGCCCGGTGCCCTGCGATCCTGCTCCCGTCTTCGCGGCTGTTACAACCTGCTACAGAACGCGACAAACGGCCGAAAGTGCCTAACTACCGACCGGCCTTGACGAGATCCGGTGGCGGCGCGCCGGGCACGTGGTGTTCCCCCCTCCGATCCCTCCCTTGCACCTCGGCCGGCCGGCACTTAGAACCGGCTCGGGCACGCTATGAAATACGCGATCATCATCCCCGACGGGGCCGCCGACGAGCCGTTGGCCGAGCTGGGCGGGAAGACCCCGCTGCAGGCGGCCGAGACGCCGAACATGGACGCGGTCGCCGCGATGGGGCGTCAGGGCCTCGTCCGCACCGTGCCGGACGGGTTCGAGAGCGGGTCCGACGTGGCGACCATGTCCCTGCTCGGGTACGACCCGGCCGCCTACCACACCGGCCGGGCCCCGCTCGAAGCGGCGGCGCAGCAGATCGTGCTGGAGCCGACCGACTGGGTGTTCCGCTGCAACCTCGTCACGACCCGCGGCGGGCTGATGAAGGACCACTCGGCCGGCGGCATCTCCAACGTCGAGGCCCGGCAACTGCTCGTCGACCTGACCGAGCTGCTGCGGGAGCCGGGCGTCGAAGTGTTCCAGGGGGTGAGCTACCGGAACCTGATCGTGGTCCGGGGAAACCAGACGTTCGACGTGAAGACGAAGCCGCCGCACGAGTTCCCGGAGGAGCCGGTTGAGAAGTACCTGCCGCGGGGCCCCGGCGGGGACATGCTGTGGCGGATCATGGACGTGTCGCAGAAGCTGTTCGCCAACCACGAGGTGAACGTCGCCCGCCGCCAGCGGGGGCTGAACGAGGCGACGCCGGTGTGGCTCTGGGGCCAGGGGCACGCCCCGGCCATGCCACGATTCGCCGAGCGGTTCGGGGTGCCGACCGGGTGCATGATCACCGGGGTTGACCTGCTGCGCGGGCTGGCCTCCCTGCTCGGATGGGACGTCCACGAGGTGGACGGGATGACGAGCTTCCACGACACGAACTACCCCGGCCAAGGGGCCGACTCGGCCGCCAAGCTGGACGAGTACGACCTCGTCCTGAGCCACGTCGAAGCCCCGGACGAGGCCAGCCACCAGGCGGACTGGAAGACGAAGGTCGCCGCGATCGAGGCGATCGACCAACACGTCGTCGGCCCGGTGCTGGAGAAGCTCAAGACCTACCCCGAGTGGCGGCTGATCGTGCTGCCCGACCACCCGACGAACGTCGCCACCCGCAAGCACGGGTACGCCCCCAGCCCGTTCGCGATGGCCGGCACCGGCGTGAAACCCGTCGGCGGGCTGCCGTACAGCGAGGCGGGCGCCGCGGCGGGCGGGCTGCGGCTGGAGAAGGGGCACGAGCTGATGGCGTACTTCCTGCGGGGCGGGCAATGACGGCCCCGGCGGCCGACGGCCCGGGGTTGCTGGGGGGCCAGTACCAGCTGACGTACGCCGACTTTGCGGAGGCGACGACGCGAACGGTGCCTACCGGCGGGCGGCGGGTGGCGATTGCCGCGGCTGGCTGGGGGGCATTTCTGGTGGTGGTCGCATTCGCCGCCGCTTCCTTCGCCGGCAACGGTGAGTACCCCTCGCCGGCCCCGCTGCGCCCTATGTTGGACCGGGCTACCCTGGCCCTGTCGGCACCGGCCGCGCTGTCCGCACTGCTATGCACGCTGATGTGCCGGCAGGCCGCCGGGTGGCCGCCAAAGCCGTGGGCCGCCCAGACCCGCCAACGCGGCGACGGCGGCTTCGGGAACTCAGCGGGGGGCAAAGCCCTAGGTTTGACGATCTACGTAGGTTTGGGGGTGGGGTTCTACTTTCTCCTATCGGCTCCGGGCGGCCCGGAGCCCCGGCCGAACCGGCTGGT
>JAQGHJ010000965.1 GCA_028288905.1 Phycisphaerales bacterium
CGGCTGCAGACGACCGTCCAGAAGCTGATACTGGAGAAGCACCTGCTGAACGACAACGTCGCCGCCTTCGACGCCAAGACGCTCAAGCACGCCGACGCCGTCGCCGGCACGACCGTGATCGCGGTGGCGGTGCGGGTGGGCAAGACGCGGCTGATCGACAACCTGATTTTGGAACCGTGAGGGACGGGGAGTAGAAGCCGGGAGCTGGGACCAAGAACCGTGGGTACGGGCCGACGTCGGCTCGCGCCTCCACCGAACGGTAGGGCCGCCCGTCAGTGACACGGGCTTCCAGCCCGTGCGTGCCCCGCCCGGAACCTCGGAGCCACCGGAGCGCCAACCTCCTGTCATGCCTCACGAACTGACCGAACTTCGGTACGCAACGGGCGAGCTCGCGCACCGCGGCGACCGGGTCGACAACGACGGCTGGAAGTCCGTCGTCGATGAAGTCATTGCCACCCCGGAGCAGACGGCACTCTGGGGATTGGGTGAGCCGGGCTTGATGTTGAAGTGCAAGGAGGCCGGCTTGGTCTTCGAGCCTCGCTCGTCGATGGCTTGGGACGCGATCGTGTTGGAGGGGCGTGAGGCGTGAGTTGATACCAGCGGCTCGTTGGTCCGACGCTGCCGGCCACCGCGCACGGGCTGGAAGCCCGTGTCACTGACGGGCGGCTCCGAACCTCCGCGGGCGCGCTGCGGTCGCGGATGTCCGGGCCGAGCGGCCGACCCTACAATCCGGCTTCGAAGGGTCCGCCGGCCCGCCCCCCCCCCGTAACCGAGACCGCCGCCCATGCGCCAGGAACTCTTCCGCCTCCCCTACTTCGGCACCCCGATCTACGGTTACGGGCTGATGCTCGTGCTCGGGTTCCTCGGGGCCCTCCAGCTCGCCCGCTACTTGGCCCGCCGGAGCCGGATCGACCCGGAATTGTTCGTCAACGTCGCGATCGTCGCGCTCGTCAGCGGCATCGCCGGGGCCCGGCTCAGCCACGTGCTGGAGAACCTCGACTACTACACCAACCCCGCCCGGTCGGCGTGGGCCAACTTCATCGACGCGGTGAACATCCGGTCCGGCGGGCTGACGTTCTACGGCGGGTTCATCCTGGCGACCTTCTGCTGCATCGGGTACGCGCTGCTGAAGGGCATCCCGATCCGCCGGGGGATGGACATCGTCGCCCCGTGCCTGATGGTCGGACTCGGGTTCGGGCGGGTCGGGTGCTTCCTGAACGGGTGCTGCGAGGGGGCCGAGTGCAGCACGCTGCCGGCCCCGATCGCGGTCGTGTTCCCGTACCACACGAACCCGTACGAGCGGCACCTGGACCGCGGGACGCTGGACCCGGCCCAGCGGCCGCCGCCGGAGGCGGCCACCCGGGCCGACCTGTCCGGCCGGCCGGTCGGGGCGCTGAGCAAGCCCGAGATCGCCGCCCGGTACGCCGACGAGCCGGCCACCCGCGACCGGGTGCTGGCCGAGGTGAGCACGCTCCACTCGAACCGGGTGCTCAACGCCCAGCTGTTCAGCGCCTTCACGGCGTTCCTGCTGGCGTTCTTCCTCGTGCGGTTCTACGCCCTGCCGCACGCGGCCGGGCGGGCGTTCGCGCTGATGCTGATCGTCGAGTCCCCGAGCCGGTTCGTCCTGGAGATGCTCCGGGCCGAGCCGGCGTTCGTCGGGCCCAACAGCCCGGGCGGGGCGCTGGCGTTCCTGCCGTTCGACCTGAGCTTCAGCATGTTCCTGAGCGTGTGGCTGACCCTGGCCGGCGTGGTCCTGTGGTTCGCGTTCCGCGGCCCGCCGGACGATCTGACCGAGCCGAGGGACGAACCAGTCGCCGCCGCCGGTCGACCCGCTCTGGCCTAAGACCGCCCACGAATGCACACGAATGGGTCACGAATAGGGAGGCACTGAACGCCTCCCTATTCGTGACCCATTCGTGTGCATTCGTGGGCGGCTCTCCCCGTTACTTCACCGCCGCGGCCGCGGCGGGCTTCGGCAGGACGTTGATCGTCCGCATCCACTCCTCGCACCGCGCCGGCCAAGTGGCGGCCGGCCCGGCGGTCGGGCGGGTACCGAAGCCGTGCCCGCCCTTGGCGTACAGGTGCATCTCGGCCGGCACGCCGGCCTTGCGCAGCGCCTGGTACAGCCCGATGCAGTTGTCCGGGTTTACCGGGTCGTCGGTTGCCATCGCCAGGAAGCTGGGCGGCGTCTCCTTCGTCACGATCAGTTCCGGCTTCAGGTCCGTCGTCCCCTTCTCGACCGCCCCGCCGGGGTAGATCAGGACGGCGAAGTCGGGTCGACTGCTCGCCTTGTCAGCGTCATCGACCGCGGGGTACGCCCGCTTGTCGAACGTCGTGCTCGCCCAGGCCGTCAGGTGGCCGCCGGCCGAGAAGCCGAGCATGCCGACCTTCGCCGGGTCGGCGCCCCAGTCGCTCGCCCGGCTCCGCAGCAGCCCCATCGCCCGCTGGGCGTCCTGCAGCGCCCCCAGCGGCGGCTTGTCCTTGGCCGTGTCCGGGCGGCGGGGGACGCGGTACTTCAGCACGGCCGCCGTCACCCCGACCGAGTTCGCCCACGCCGCGATCTGCACCCCCTCGTGGTCCCACGCCAAGTGCGTGTACCCGCCGCCGGGGGCGATCAGCAGAGCGACCCCGGTGGCCGTCGCCCGCGGGGCCGGGTAGACGGTGATCGTCGGGTCGCTGACGTTCGTGAGCCGGGTGACGACGTCCCCCTTGACCTCCGGCTTCTCGGGCCCGAGGTCGGCCGTCTCGCCCGGGGCCTTGCCGGGCCACAGCCGGACCACCGTCGGCTCGGCCGATTTGGCCGAGGCCGCGGGCTTTGCCGCCTCGGCGGCCGATGCGGTCGCGGGTCGGCCGGCGCCGACCCCACCGCCCCACCCGACCGCCGCCGCCGCCAGCACGGGCA
>JAQGHJ010000032.1 GCA_028288905.1 Phycisphaerales bacterium
TGCGGAACCCTCCCCGTCCGCCCCGGCCCGCCGCCACCCCGTCGCCACCTCGCCGCCTTCCACACGTTCGCCCGGGCCGCCGGCTCCGCGAACACTGCGACCCGCCCGCCAGCCTACAGCGACTCGGCGAACCGGAGCAGGTACCCGTCGGGGTCCTGCACCACGAACTGCCGGACCCCTCCGCCCGGCCGCCACACTCATAGACCTTTTCCTCGAGCGGCACGTACACCGACGCCGGGCTGGCCGCCGCCAAGTTGAACAGCCGTCGCCTCACGCGGCAGCCCCCTTCGATTTGGCCCCGTATTCCGGGCACCGGCCGGGGCTCGCACGCAGGTCGTACCCGCAGGCGCGGCAGAGGCCGACGGCCGCCCGCCGCCGTATTCTAGAGCGGATTGCGCCGTGAGGTAGCGGCGTATCCGGAGTGCCGGATGTAGGCCGTCGCGTTCTCTGAGCTCACCGAGTCCGGCGCGACGCCGATCTCGCGCACCAGCGTCTCGACCGTCCGGAACCCCGCCGACCGCAGCGCCGACTTCGCCGTCGAGAACGCCTGCCCGACCCGCCACGGGCCGCCGGCGACGACCTTCCCGCCTCGAGGCCTCCAACTCGATTACCACGACACCGTGATCGGATCGAGAAGCGGGGGGTCGAAGCTGAAGCCGTTATTGCTGAAGGAGAGGGTGAGCGAGGCGATTGTCAGGGAATCGCCGGGCCAGAAGATGCCGCCGGCGATGGTGCCACTGCCAGTGACACTGAGCGCGGAATCGACGAGCTTCAGTTGAAGGTGCCCTGTCGCGGTGCCGAACAGACCGTACGTAACTCCCAAGGTGGTCTCCGAGACAACGACGCCCACGCTCATCGAGGCCGCAAACCCGGTGTCGTCGAGCGTGAACGACAATGACTTGTTGAACGTTCCGATGCTCACCGAATCGGTTTTGCTGTACCCGAAGGTGAGGGTGAAGTCACCGGCCGAGGTGAACCCCCCGTCAACGACGACGGCAAGATCGATCGGCGGCGAGATGATGCTTTCCAGCACAGTGCCCTTGAACGGGCTGGTCGTGAACTCGCCGTGCAGTCCGACGGTGCTGACGCCGTTGAACGTCTTCAGGGCGAACGACGCCTTGCCGAGCGGCATCGTGAACTCGAAGCCGAACTTCTTCACGCCCAGCTCGACCTTGCCGTTCACGCCGATCGACAGGTCGGTGGCGGACGTGTTGTTGAACACTTGCCCGATGCCGCCGACGAACCCTTCTGCCGCGCCCAGCAGCGACTTGAGGTTCGTGCCGGAGACCGACGGCAGCGACTCGGGCAGGTTGCGCGACGAGTCGACGCCGAGCGTCATCTCGCCGGTGAGCAGCACCGGGACCGGCGGGGTCCGCAGGATGTCCGCCACGTTGATCCGGCCGGTGACGTACAGGTTGCCGTACGACAGCACGTCGCCGGTCTTCAGGCCGGCCACGTCGGTGAAGATCTTCGGCATGCTCGTCGGCGTGTACGGGATGTAGCCGTGCAGCGAGCCGCCGATCTTCAGCTTGTCCAGCACGCCGACGCCCGGCGGGAACGGGTTGGCCACGTTCACGAAGAACGACGGGTCGGTCGGGTCGAACGCGAGTGCCGAGTCGAAGGCGGAGAAGCTGGCGGTCGCCCCGCCGAAGGAGACCGAGCCGCCGAGCGAGGCGTTGGCGTAGAAGTACGGCAGGCCCGCGGCCAGCGGGAAGCCGAGGCCCGTCAGGTCGCTGCCGAGCTTGATGCCGAACGAGAGGTCCGGCACGGCGCCGGTGATGCCGAACTTGCCCGCCAGCTGACCGAGCGGCGCGGCGGGGTTGTTCAGGTCGAGCTGAATCTTGGAGTTGCCGAGCGTGAACGAGCTGAAGACGCCCGATTTCACGAACTTGTCGGGTGTGGTGACGACGCTGATCGGGAACGCCGCGACGTTCGGGATCGGCACGTCGCCGAAGTAGGTCCGCAGCTTGACGACCGGGCTGGTCGCCTTGAAGACTTCGTTGCCGCCGGCGTCGATCTGCGACACCCAGTCGCCGACCAGCTTGATGCCGCCGGTGCTTGGGCCGACGAGGTTCAGCACGCCGCCCTGGAGCAACGCGACCAGGTCGCCGGTCGCGCCGAGTTGGGCGTCGGTCAGCGGGCCGGTGGAGACGATGACGAGCTGGTCTTCGGCCGTCTTATCGCTGGTCGTCGTGCCGCCGCCGGTGTCGGACAGCAGGTCCGCGCCCGGGCCGCCGATCAAGGCGTCGTTTCCCGCCCCGCCTTCGATGCTGTCGTTGCCCGTGCCGCCGGTCAGCGAGTCGTTGCCGCCGTTGCCGTTCAGGATGAGGTCGAAGGTCACCGAGCTGGAGTTGATCGTGTCGTTGCCGTTGCCGCCGTTGACCGTCTCGAAGTCGGTGTTGGTGTAGCTGGCCGAGCCGGGCGAAGACGGCAGAGCTGCCGGCGGTTGGCCGTCCGTCCAGAGGACGTCGTTGCCGGCGCCGCCGGTAATCTGTGCGGTGCCGGCGAAGTCGGCGTAGTTGGCTCGGACCACGTCGTCGCCGGCGTTGCCGTTGAGCGTGTCCTTCGCGAGTCCACCGGTGAGGGTATCGTTGCCGCCGTTCCCGTTGAGCGTGACGGCGAAGCTCGCGGCACCGGAGTTGATGACGTCGTTGCCGTTGCCGCCGTTGACGACCTCGAAGTCGGCGTTGACGAACGTCGCGCCGCTGCCGCTCGGACCGGCGGCCGGGACCTGCCCGTCCATCCAGAGCGTGTCGGTGCCAAGGCCACCGGTGATCTGCGAAGAGGCTTGATCGGCGAAGTCCACGTAGTCGGCGACGACGGTGTCGTCGGCCGCCCCACCGGCGAACGTGTCTTTGCCGGGGCCGCCGACCAGCCGATCGTTCCCCTTGCCGCCCCGCAGGGCGTCGTTGCCGGCCGCGCCGTAGAGCTCCGCGACGCCCGAGAAGTTGGCGGCCGAGAGAATGTCGTTACCGCCCGTGCCGGTCACGACGACCTTGCCGATGCCCGTCAACTCGGCCGTGCCGGCCTGCACGGACGCCGACTTGGTCTTCGGTTCGGTGACGGTCTGCATCACCGAGCTGGTGATCGTCCTGTCCGCGATCGCCACGTTGGCGGCGTCGTAGCTGAGCTTCCCGACCGTCGGGTAGGCGATCTGCACGACGCTGCCGGTGCCGACGAACGCCTCGCGGCCCAGGCCGTTCCAGAGCATGGTGTCGCCGGCGGTCCCGCCGACGAGCACGTCATCCCCGCCGCCGCCGTCGAGCGTGACGGCGAGACCGGTTTTGTTCGTCAGGGTGTCGGTCCCGTGGCCGCCCGCCAGCGAGATCGTGTAATTCTTAAAGGCCGTTGCGCCGGCCGGCTGGCGGGCGATCACTAGGTCTTTCGGAAAGTCGTTCAGAACGAGTTGCGCTTCGGTGCCGACGGTCCGCGTGCTGAGCGTCAGCCGGTCGTTCCCTTCGCCGCCGACAATGCTGATCTGGCCAGGCAGGGCAGATGTCGGCGCGATCACCGAAACCGTCGCCGAGAGCAGGCTGCGCTTCTCCAGCATTTCGACGATGGCCTTGTACGCGGAACGCTTGATGACAGCCCGGCGCGAACGCATGAGAATCCTTTTGCAGCGACGACGGCAATCGAGACAGGTACCCCGGCTACAATTAACGCGTAGCCGAACTCTTGAATGAATGGGCGAACTCGGGTCGGAATACGGCGGCGGCCGCCACTTCGAAATCACCTGAGTGGATCGAACCCTCTAAAGCGGCATGCCGGTAATGCAGTTCTTCAGCGATGGGCCGGTATCCTTAAGAGAGTCATTCAACGAGTTCGATTCGTCAAGGAATGGTGCTGAGCGTTCTCCCGCCGATTCGGGGCCGGCTGGCACCTTGCGTGCTCTGTAGCGACTGACGCGTCAAGAATCCGAAATCCAGCCGGCCCCACGGCTTACGACGGTGTTGCCGAGCGTCCATGCTACTTCTGAGCCAACGTCGAATCTGACAGGTGCGGTCGGACCGACGGCCCGGTCACGTTCTGGGGCCACTTGGTGCCGACCTCGCGGGACCACGAACAGGCGTTCCGCTCGTTCCGCGACTACTGGACCTCGAACCGACGGACGGGAACGACTGCTCGGCCGCGCTCGACCTGCTCCGGCGCGTCCACGGCCGCTTCGAGAGCACCGGTGGATTGCGGGAACGGGTCGAGGATCACGCCCGGTGGCTGACCGCGGCAGACGACGTGGACGCCGACCCTTGGCGGGCGTCCTGCCCGCGCTCGAAGACCTGATCGACGACAGCATCGGCCGGACGCTCCGGCCGCAGGACGTGGTCGACCGGCTACCGCCCTGGTTCCGCCTGCGGGACCTAGTTGCGGGCGGGCGGGCGGGCGGGCGGGCGTTCGTCCGCGTCCGCGAGTTGCAGGCCCGGCTCGACGACCCATGCCGCCACCCGCTGATCGGGGGGAGCCGCTCGGCCGGCGGGAGACACAGGCCCTGCTCGGCCTGCCGACGTCGCCGTCCGCCTGCCTCGCGTCGTTCGCCGGCGGGCGGCCCCGCGTGTCGGTCCTGGACCAAGCGGACGCGATCCGGTTGACGGCCGCACACGCCGCTCACGCCCGGGACACCTGCGAGCGGGTCGCGGCCGAGGGGCTCCGGCGCGCGAACCGCCGGGTCGTCGTGGCGTGGCGGACGTTCGACGCGACCGACGACCGCCGGATCGCGGCGTGGGCGAGGCAACCGAAGGCAGGGCCGTTCCCGGTCGGGCCGCGGAACGACGCGGTCGTGAACCGGGTCATCGCGGGCTCCGGCATTCCCCCGGCAGCTGTGGACGCGCGGCAGCGCCAGGTACTTCGGTCGCCCCAGGGCCTACACCCCGAGCCGGCAACGACGCGCTGCACGGCGAGGACGACGCGGACCCCGACTACCTCGACGGCGGGGCCGGGACCGACACCGGCACCCCGGGGGCGGAGGACGCGACGTACGGTGTCGAGAAGGCCACCCGCCCGGCGTGAGCCGAAGCGGCAGCCGCCTCCGTCGTGGCCCGTTCGCCGGGCCGGCGTCGCCCTCGGCCCGACGCCGACCGACGGACCCTTATTCGTCGACGGGCACCACGCCC
>JAQGHJ010000054.1 GCA_028288905.1 Phycisphaerales bacterium
GGCGATCGTCTCGCCGTCGATCAGCACGTCCGCAACGTAGTCGTCGGTCGCGGTGACGATCCGGCCGTTTCGGATGAGTGTTGTCATGCGGGGGTTTGTAGGGTGTCTTTCAGGACACCACCCGTGCGGAGCGTCACCGGCATGGTGCCCTGAAGGACACCCTACCTGAGCTTATGCGGACTTCGTGCCGACTGACGCCGGCCCTGCCCCCGCAGCCGCCACCGTCAGCCCTGCGTCGATCGCCTCGACCAGTTCGTCCACCTGGGGCTTGCCGGCGTTCAGCATCAGGCCCGTGCGGATCACGTTGCCGTACACGCCGCCCTTGCCGAGCAGGACGCCGCGGCGCTTGGCCTCCTCGAACACCTTGCCGACGGCGACCGGGTCCGGCTCCTTCGTCTTGCGGTCCTTCACCAGCTCCAGCGCCTGCATCATCCCCAGCCCGCGGGCGTCGCCGATCAGGGCGTGCTTCTCCTTCAGCGCCTTGAACCGCTCGCCGAGGTACGCGCCGACGACCTTGCAGTTCTCCAAGAGGTTCCCCTCCTCGATCACCTCCATCGTGCTGCGGCAGGCGGCCATGCTCACTGGGTTGCCGCCGAACGTGGCGAACGTGATTCCCGGGAACTTGTCGGCCACCTCGGGCGTCGCAATCGTCATCGCGACCGGGGCCCCGTTCCCCATCCCCTTGGCGCTGACCATGATGTCCGGCTTGGCGTCCCAGTGCTCTATGCCCCACCAGTGGCCGCCCGTCCGGCCCCAGGCGGTCTGCACCTCGTCGGCGATGTACAGCCCGCCGTACTTCCGGGCGATCGCGCTCGCCCGCTCGAAGTAGCCGGCCGGCGGGACGATGAACCCGCCGCTGCCGATCACCGTCTCGGCCATGAACGCGGCGATCTCCCCGCCGGTCGTCGTCTGGATCAGCTCCTCGATGTCGTTGGCGCACTCCAGCCCGCACGACTTGGAATCCGGGGCGTGGAACGGGCACCGGTAACAGTACGGGGCGTGGGCGTGGTGGATGCCGGGGACGAGCGTCGGCAGCTTCTTCCACCCAATCTGACCGCACCCGGCCAGCGTCTGCAGGCTTCGGCCGCTGTAGCTGTGCCGGAGCGTGATGATGTCCAGCCGGCCCGTGGCGTGCCGGGCGGCGTTCATCGCCGTCTCGTTCGCCTCGGTCCCGCTGCTGGTGAAGAACGACTTCTTCAGGTTTCCCGGGGCGATCGAGGCCAGCTTCTCGGCCAGGTTCGACTGCTCGGCGTTCGCGTACAGCGTCGAGGTGTGGCTGATCTTCTTGACCTGCTCCACGACGGCCGCGACGACCTTCGGGTTCGCGTGCCCGACGGACACGGTCAGCACCCCGCCGAACGCGTCGAGGTACCGGTTGCCCTGGTCGTCCCAGACGTAGTTCCCCTCGCCCCGGGTCAGGGCGATCGGGTCCTGGTAGGACATCGTGGCCGCGGGGAACAGGAACTCTTTGTGCTTGCGGACGGCTTCGGAGGCACTCATGGAGATCGACCTTCAAGGACATTCTGCCGACAATCGCGCCCGCCCCGCGCCCGGCCGGAGGTGACGCCGGGAACAAGGGTTCCCACGGGCGGGGCGGGCAGTTCCCTCACCGGTGGTTCCTCAGTACCGGGCGGTGCGGATTCCGGAGGGCCCGTAGAGGGCCAGCGCGTCCGGATATACCTGGGCCGCGACGATGTTGATCGTGGAACCCGTCGGCACCCACATCTCGGGTTCAGAACCCTGAAGGTCGCCGAGCGTCTCGACGTGGCCGTCGAAGAACCCGGCGCAGAATTTGAACATGTCGGCGCCTGCGTTCGGGTTGAGCGTGCCGTGCCGGAACCCGAAGATGCGGGCGTCGAGGGCCGTCCCGCCGTTCCCCGGCGCGTTCTTACGGTCCCACGCCCGGGAGAACTGCGTGAACGCGCCCTGATCGGAGTACGCGCCGCCGCTGCCGCCCTTAATGCTCGGGTCGTAGTCCGGTACGCCGCCGGCGACTGACTGCGAGTACCGCGCGCCGTCGGCGATGAAGATCTTCCGCGCCCCGTCCCCGACCTTTGTGATCTTCTGGGCGTACCCGGTGGGCGGGTTCCAGTCGCTGCGGGCCAGCGTAGTCTGGTTACCGCCGCTGCCGGCCGTCGGGTTGTTGTTCATTTGGAACACCATCGCCGTCACGTACGAGTTCACGACGACGGTCGGCCACCCAGCCCCGGACGAACCGAACGCGGCCGCTGGGACCTCGTTCTCTAAGCAGCGGAACGAAGGGTAGTTCATCAGGGTCGTGAACCGCTTCTGCCGCTCGGCCAGAGTTCCGCCCTCCTCGAACTTGATCCCCAGCATTCGGCCGATCGGGGCCTGCCAGTCCCAGATCTGCGACACGTTCGGACAGTTGGTTTCGCTGTATCCCCCGGCCGCGTCCATCAGAAACGCGCCGGACGAACACGGACCGCCCGGGAAGTAGCCCTTGTTCTCCGCGACGTACATCTGCATGCCTTGCAGGATCGATCGGAGATTGGCCGTGCAAATCGTCGTCTTGGCGGCCCGCCGCGCCTTGTTGAGCGACGGGAGCAGGATCGAGATCAATAGGGCGATGATCCCTATCACGACGAGTAGTTCCACGAGGGTGAAACCGCGGGGCGCACGGCGCGGAGTGGTGGTTTGGTCAGCGGTCATTTTGAGGGTCCTTTCGAGCGGGCTTGTACTCGGATTGGGTCGGGGGAGCACTGCGGCCGGTCTCGGGCGGGGGATTGTGCCCGACGACCAGCCGCTTGCAGTCCGGGCAGAATGTCGGCCCGGGCTTGCCGATGGTGGAGTTCAGCAATACCGGCGTCGGTTCGGGCTTCGACTTACCGTCGGCAGTCCAGAAGCAAAGCTCGGCCGGATACCCGGTCTTAGCCCCGCTGTGGGGCGAATCCACCGGCGGCGACTCCCCGAGCGTGAGCTCGTGGCGGAACGGCTTGCCCGTTTGTGCACAGACGAACCAACGGGTCTTCGACGCGACGACCGCATCGCTGTCGCCGAACACGTTTCGTAATGAGTGGTACAGCGCGACCGCCCCAGCGAGCAGCAGTATCGCACCGACCACCCGGCCGGCCGGCGTCTTGAAGAACTTTCGGATCGCTTCCACGCAGTGTCCTCCGCACGCCCGGGCGGCCATCGCCCTGGCGGCATGCTATCCCACCGCCCGCCGGGGTCGCGCAATCGTCGCGTTAGCAACGAATGAGGATCCTGCGGCCGCGACGACCACGAACTGCCGGCGTGGTCCGACCGATGGGGTCGGACCACGCCGGCGGCCGGGCGGACGCGTTGAGGCTCGGACGACAGACCCCGGCCGCGCAAGGCGGCGATCCGACCGCATCGAAACGCGGACGGGCCGGGCGGTGAGGATTTCGTCGAGGGGTCGGAGCGGTAAATTGTGCGGGTCGATTTGGGGCGGCCGGGTGGTTAAGCCTGCCGCCACGCCCCGCGAGCGCGGACACGGCAAGTTAGAAAGTCACGGATGCGTTGTCAAGGTGCAGTTTCGTTCCCGACAACGTCGCACCATCCACTTGCTCCGGTCGTGCCGCGACGCCGCTTTGCAAAGCCCGTCCGGCGTCGGGCAGGCAAAGGATTCGCTGCCGTCGACGCCCTTGTTCCGGCGTCCCGCGCGGCGTAACGTCCGTCCGCGCCCGAATTCGCACCGTCGGGGCCAACCAACCGCTCTCCTGTGGCCCGCGCCCGACGGGCCGGCCCCTTCCCGCGTGCAGCCGATTCGCGGCGCCCCGGCACCGACCGTGCCGGACTGACTCGAGGAGATCCCTTTCCATGACGACCCCTTCCCAGCCGGCGATCGCCGGCACGACCGCCCCGGCCAACGGCGCGCACGACGTCCCGATGCTGCGTGGCGGGACCTGGGTGACCAGCGCGTCGCCGCGACGGACCGACGTGTTCAACCCGTCGACCGGCAAGGTGATCGCCCGCGTCCCGCTGGCGACGCCGGACGAGACGAACGCGGTCGTCGAGGCGGCCGCCGCCGCGCTGCCGGCGTGGGCCGAGACGCCCGTCGTCGAGCGGGCCCGGGTGCTGTTCCGGTTCCGCGAACTTCTCATGGGCAGCTTTGAGCGGCTGGCGATCACGGTCGTCCGCGAGCACGGCAAGACGCTGCCGGAGGCCCGGGCGAGCGTGCAGCGGGGGATCGAGGTCGTCGAGTTCGCGTGCGGGGCCCCGAGCCTGCTCATGGGCGAGATCCTGCCGAACCTCGCCCGCAACGTCGACGGCGAGACGGTCCGTCACCCGGTCGGCGTGTGCGTCGGCATCACGCCGTTCAACTTCCCGGCCATGGTGCCGATGTGGATGTTCCCGATCGCCCTGGCGTGCGGGAACACGTTCGTCCTGAAGCCGAGCGAAAAGGTCCCGCTCACCAGCAACCTGATCGCAGAGTTGCTGATGCAGGCCGGGTGCCCGAACGGCGTGTTTAACGTCGTCCACGGGGACAAGTCGTGCGTCGACGCGCTGCTGACCCACCCGCTCGTGCGGGCCGTGTCGTTCGTCGGGTCGACGCTGGTCGCCAAGTACATCTACGAGACCGGCACGCGCAACGGCAAGCGGGTGCAGGCGGCCGGCGGGGCGAAGAACCACCTGATCGTCATGCCCGACGCCGACCTGGACCAGTCCGTCGCGGCGCTGCAGGCGTCGGCGTTCGGGTGCGCCGGGGAGCGGTGCATGGCCGGGTCCGTCGCGCTGGCCGTCGGCAAGGTGGCCGACCCGCTGGTCGAACGGCTGGTCGACACGGCGAACAGAATGACCGTGGGGCCGACCGACGCCCCCGGGGCGAACGTCGACATGGGCCCGCTGATCTCGGCCGAGCACCGGGACCGGGTCGCCGGCTACCTCGACATCGGCAAGGCCGAGGGGGCCGACCTCGCCCTCGACGGCCGCCGCGACCTGCCGGCCGACGGGTTCTTCCTCCGCCCCAGCGTGATCGACCGCGTGACGCCGGACATGCGGGTGGCGAAGGAGGAGATCTTCGGCCCCGTCCTGAGCGTCGTCCGCGTGGGCGACCTCGACGCCGCGTTGGACGTCGGCCGCCGCAGCCCGTACGGAAACGGGGCGTCGATCTTCACCCAGAGCGGGTGGGCGGCCCGGCAGTTCAAGCACCACTTCAACGCCGGCATGATCGGCGTGAACATCGGCGTCCCCGCCCCGATGGCGTGGTTCCCGTTCACCGGCTGGAACCAGTCGTTCTTCGGCGACCTGCACATCCAGGGTCGCGAGTCGATCCAGTTCTACACCCAGCAGAAGACGTCAATGACGCGGTGGTTCGAGCGGCCGACGGACGCGGCGCAGGACCCGGTGTGGCGGGGGAAGGATTGAGTGTCGGAGTGTCGGGGTGGGGAACGCCAGCGTCGACGTTCGGGCGCGATCTGACCCGCTCGCTTGCTCCTTCGCTCTCGCGTGGGCCCCCTCCTCGCTCCCTTCGCTGCCCCCAGTTATCGCGCTTTCTGAAAGGGCGTCGCAGACAATTCCACGGCCTTGTTCTGCCGCTGGAAGTACCCCATCGCCCACTCGCTCGGGAACAGCACGACCGGCTGCTCGTCCGCGTCCGTGGCCAAGGCCGACCCGCTCGGCAGCGCGCCGCCGAGGGCCTCGGTGTCCGTGTCCGGGGCGACCCACCGCATCATGCCCCACGGGGCGTTCTCCAGCCGGGTGCCGGCGCCGTACTCGCTCTCGAGCCGGTACTGCACGACCTCGAACTGCAGCGGCCCGACGGCCGCCAGCAGCGGCGTCTGCCGCATCGAGTCGGCTACCTTCAGGCCCTGCACCACGCCCTCCTGGAGCAGTTGGTCCAGCCCCTCGCGGAACCGCTTGAACTGGGACGTGCTCTGGCTGTGGATGTACGCGAACACCTCCGGCGCGAACCGCGGGATCTCGTCGTAGACGATGGCGGGGTCCTCGGTGAGCGTGTCGCCGATGCCGAATCCGGCGTGGCCGACGAGGCCGATCACGTCGCCCGGGTACGCCTCGTCGACCGTCTCGCGCTCCCGGCCGAACAGCTTGTGCGAGCTGTTGAGCCGCACGCGCTTGCCGCTCTGGGCGTGGGTGACGGCCATCTCGCGGGTGAACTTGCCGGAGCAGACGCGGACGAACGCGATCCGGTCCCGGTGCCGCGGGTCCATGTTCGCCTGGATCTTGAACACGAACCCGCTGAACGCCGGCTCGGTCGGCTCGACCACTCGCCCGCCGGCCGCCACCCGCGAGCGGGGTGGCGACGAGTGGGCCAGGAACGAGTCGAGCAGCAGCTGGACGCCGAAGTTGTTGCTCGCGCTGCCGAATAGCACGGGCGTGAGCTGCCCGGCCAGCACCTTCTCCTGGTCGAACTCGGACCCGGCGATCTCCAGCGTCTCCAGCTCCTCGGCCACCCGGGCGTACGTCTCGTCGCTGAACCGGGCCCGGACGGCTGGGGCGCCCAGGTCGTGAATGGTCTCCGGCGCGCGGTACGCCCCGCCGGCGGTCCGCTCGAAGAAGTGGGCCTGCTTGCCGCCGCGGTCGTACACGCCGGCGAAGTCGGACCCGGTCCCCAGCGGCCAGTTCATCGCGTACGCCTGGATGCCGAGGACCGTCTCCAGCTCGTCCATCAGCTCCATCGGGTCGCGGGTCGGGCGGTCGAGCTTGTTCATGAACGTGAAGATCGGCACGCCCCGGCGGCGGCAGATCTCGAACAGCTTCCGGGTCTGGGCCTCGATGCCCTTGCCGGCGTCGATCACCATCACCACGCCGTCGACGGCCGTCAGCACCCGGTACGTGTCCTCGGAGAAGTCTTTGTGCCCCGGCGTGTCCAGCAGGTTGATCCGGTACCCCTGGTAGTCGAACTGGAGCACGGTCGAGCTGATCGAGATGCCGCGCTTCTTCTCCAGCTCCATCCAGTCGCTGGTGGCCGTCCGCTGGTCCTTGCGGGCCGTGACGCTGCCGGCCAGCTGGACGGCCCCGCCGTACAGCAGGAATTTCTCGGTCAGCGTCGTCTTGCCTGCGTCCGGGTGGCTGATGATGGCGAACGCCCGGCGGCGGGCGATCTCTTCGGTCGGGGTCATGATTCCGTCTGTTTTAGCGGAGGGTGGGGGGAAGCGACAGGCAGGTGCGGAAGGGGGACGTGTCGGCGCATCGTTTATCGCAGCCTTGCGCGCGGCGACGGGCGCGGCGTTCGGTGCCCGCGGGTTCTCGGGCGATCGGGCACGGCAGTAAGACGGAACTCGCTCGCGGAACGCGGGTCCCAACACGCCGGGGCAACGCCCCGGATCCGAGCGTCGGACTGCGCCGCTCGCGCCGACCTCCTGCCCACCGGAATCCGGGGCGTTGCCCCAGCGTGTTGGGACCCGCGTCGCGCGGAAGAGCGGCGTCTACTGCCGCCCGTCACGGATGTCCGACCGGTCGTCCGCCCGCACGCCCGGGCATCCGCGATCGCGGCGCGTCGTCCCTGACGCGCCGCACTCCTGACCGTACACTCGCGAACCGATGCCGCAGTCCGTGTTTCTACCGCCGCCTCCCGCGTTCGCCCGCGCCCTCGCCCGCCGCACGTCCGTGCGGTCGGCCGACACCGACTGCCTCCGCCTCGTCGACGGGGCCGGCGACGGGCTGCCCGACCTGTTCGTCGACGACCTCGCCGGCCGGTGGCTCGCCCAGACGCGCGGGGCGAACTTGCCGGTGTGGTTGCCGGCTGCCGCCGCGGCGCACGGTGCCCGGTCGCTCTACTGGAAGCGGCTCGACCAGACGGAAAAGCAGCCGCCGGTCCACGTTGCCGGCGAGCCGGTCCTTGAGCCGTTCGGCGTCCGCGAGAACGGGCTGACCTACCTGATCGACTTCGCGGCCGGGTACTCGCAGGGGCTGTTCCTCGACCAGCGGCTGAACCGCAAGCGGGTGCGTGAACTGGCCCGGCCGGGCGGATCGGTGATGAACCTGTTCGCCTACACCTGCGGCTTCTCCGTCGCGGCCGCGGCCGGCGGGGCGAGGACGGTCAGCGTCGACCTTTCCAAGCCGTCGCTGGAGTGGGGCCGGCGGAATTTCGAGGCGAACGGGCTCGACCCGGCGGGCCACGAGTTCGTCGCCGGCGAGGCGGCCGACCAGCTCAAGCGGTTCGGCAAGAAGGACCGGCGGTTCGACGTCGTCGTGCTCGACCCGCCGACGTTCAGCCGGGACAAGAAGGGGAACGTGTTCCGCGTCGAGCGCGACTTCGGCACGCACGCCGGGGCCGCCCTTCGGCTGCTATCACCCGGCGGGTCGCTGCTGTGTACGACGAACCAGCGGACGATGACCCGGCCGGCGTTCGAGGCGCTAATCCGGAGCGGTGCGGGCGAGCCGGCCGCGTGGCGGTGCCGGTTCGACCCGATGCCGCCGGACTTCACGGGGGAGCCGTACCTGAAGGTGTGTTGGGTGAGCCGGCGGTGAGGGGCAAGGGGCCGTGGACGAATGTCCGGAGCCGCGAAGGGGCGAAGGCGTCACGGCCCAGCGAGCGGGTTCTGAGTCGGGTGTTCCGCCGTGAGCCCTCCACGGATGTCATCCTGAGCGGAGCGACGGACCCCTGGCCCACCGCGC
>JAQGHJ010000070.1 GCA_028288905.1 Phycisphaerales bacterium
GTTCCTGACCACGCCGCTGCCGGGGACGCCGGTGGCGCGGCGGCCGGAGCCCGCGCGAGTGCCTCTCGTGCCGGCGGAAGCGATCGCTCTTTGATGAGATGCCCCGCGCGGCATCGCCCGACGTACCCCGGGCTCCCGCCCGGGGCTATGATGGCGATCGCGTGAAGTGATTCCTGAGCCCACGGGACTCCGCCCGCGTCCCGTTACCGACCCGCCCCATGAAAGACGACGACGTCATCCAATTGGACGAGCCGACGCTCACGCTGTCGGACCAGTTCTACCTGCCGCAGGTGCTGGCCGGGCTCGGGACGACGATGAAGCACATGTTCAACGTCGTCGCCCGGGGCAAGCACCGGGTGATCCAGTACCCCGAGGAGCGGCGGGAGGACATCCCCGTCGAGGACGGCGGGATGCTCCGCCAGAGCTACCGCGGCGTCCACCGGCTGAACAAGGACGAGGACGGGCGGGTCAAGTGCGTCGCCTGCTTCATGTGCAGCACCGCCTGCCCGGCCCGGTGCATCCACATCGAGGCGGCCGAGAGCCCCTGGGCCGACCGCGAGAAGTACCCGGCCAAGTTCGACATCGACGAGCTGCGGTGCATCTACTGCGGCATGTGCGAGGAGGCCTGCCCGGTCGACGCGATCGAGCTGACGAGCATCTACGACATCGTCGGCCTGACCCGGCAGGAAATGGTGTTCGACAAGTCGAAGCTCCTCCGCGTGTACGACGAGACGGTGAAGGGCGAGCCGATGTGAGCGGTGGCGCGTCGGAGGTGGACGACCCCTGCGTCGTCCCGACCACCGTCCGCGCCGATGCCGACGGCGAATGCCCCGGTGGCGAAGAAGGCACCGCACCCGATCCGGGGGCGGTGCCTTCTTTTTCCCCCGGTGCGACCCTCTGGCGGGCCACCCGAAGTTCGATGATCGCTGGGGTGCGGATGTCTCCGCGCCCCAGCGTGCGTCCGCGGCGTCCCCCTTACGGACCACCGCGGCCGGCCCTGCCACCCGAGCCGCCCGCCGTCCCTTTCAAAGACCGGCGGCCGCGAGCGAGGGACTTGTCGGACGGGCCTACTTTGTCCCACACTTGACCGCCCGGAGCGGATTTCGGCCCGCCACGGGCAAGCGGCGGGGCCGTCGCGCGGAAGATGGACGGGCGCGGCCGCGGGTGCCGGCGGCGGGGGTTGGGATAGCTGAGCAGCTACCGGACGTGACGCCACAGGTGCCGGCGTGCCGCGGGTGCGTGAAGCGAGGCGGCGGGGGTAGAGGGACGGAAAGCGGGCGGGCAGGGAGATTGTGAAATCCGTCACGACCTTTCTTGCGTCGGTTCCCACCCCCTCCTATGCTCCGCGGCCGACGGTCCCGGGGCGGCCCGTGCCGGCCCAAGTGGGTCGGGCGGGCGAGCGGCCCGCGACCTTCTCGCCGCGATGACCATGCCTCCCGGTGCCCTGCCCTTCGCCCCGATCGCCGCGACCCTGGCCGCGGCCGGGGATGCCGCGACCCCGCAGGCGGCCGGCCCCGCCGCCCTCGCTCCACTGATCCCCCCGGCCCTCATCCTGCTGCTGTGCGCGGCCGCCGGCATCGGCACGGTGCTGCTGCTTCCGGGCCGGCGGGACGGGGCGATCCGCAAGGTCGGCGGGGCGGTGCTGTTGGTGGCCGGGCTGGTGTTCGGGGCGGTGGTGTTCCGGGCGGCCGCCGGGCGGGCCGACGAGGTGGGGGCGAACTTGTTCTTTTGGCCGTTCGCGGCCGTCGGGCTGTTCGCGGCCGTTCGGGTCGTCACGCACCCGCGGCCGGTGTACTCGGCGCTGTACTTCGTGCTGGCGACGTTCGCCTCGGCCGGGCTGTTCGTGCTCGTCTGGGCCGAGTTCATGGCCGCCGCCCTGATCCTGATCTACGCCGGGGCGATCCTCGTCACGTACGTGTTCGTCATCATGCTGGCGACGCAGTCGACCGCGGCGGCCGGCAGCGGGGCGACGGCCGTCAACGATTACGACACGGTCAGCCGCGAGCCGGTCGTGGCCGCGGCGATCGGGTTCGCCATGATGGCGCTGCTGATCTTCGTCGTGTCGGACAAGGCGACGCCGATCGCCCGGGTCCCCGAGGCCGGCCCGACCGCCGACCACATCGCCCGCAACGAGTCGACCCAGGCGATGGGCCGGCACCTGTTCGAGCACCACCTGCTGAACCTGGAGGTGGCCGGGCTGCTGCTGACGCTGGCGACGGTCGGAGCGATCGTGATCGCCCGCCGCCCCGGGCTCGTCGTGACCGACGCGTTCGGCAACGCCGTCGCGGCCGCCCCCGACGACGTGGTCGTCGGCCCGGCCACCCCGACCGACGACGACCCGCACAGCATCCCGGTGTACGGCACGGATAACCCGCGGCAGAAGGCGTACCCGGAAACGTGAGGAAAGTCTGAAGTGTGAAAGCTGAAGTCTGAAAGGGGAGGAACAACCGAGTGCGTCTTCCCTTTAGACTTCAACCTTCACACTTCACACTTCGGTTCCATGAGCCAACTCGCCCTCCAGCACTACCTGATCGTCGGCGCGGCGCTGTTCGCGCTGGGGCTCATCGGGTTCATGACCCGTCGGAACCTGATCGTCATGTTCCTGAGCACGGAGCTGATGTTCCAGGGCGTGGCCGTCAACCTCGTGGCGTTCGCCCACTACCACGGCAACCTGAACGGGCAGGCGTTCGTCATCTTCGTCCTCGTCGTCGCGGCCGCCGAGGCGAGCCTCGCCCTGGCCCTCGTCGTGCTGCTGTTCCGGACGAAGAACACGCTCGACGCCGACGCGTGGCGAGAACTGAAAGGGTGAGAGTAGGCAGTACGCGGTAGGCAGTAGGCAGACCAAGGCGCGTCAGCCCGGTCCCTCCCGCCTTCGCCTTCCTTCCTCTCTGCCCACTGCGTACCGCCTACTGCCTACTCTCCCCATGGATTTCGTCCTCCACCACCTTTACCTGATCCCGCTGCTGCCGCTCGTCGGGGCAGTGGTCGCCGGGTTCCTCGGGGCCCGGTTCCTCAAGGCGCAGTCGCACTG
>JAQGHJ010000072.1 GCA_028288905.1 Phycisphaerales bacterium
GGCCCGTCCCGCGGCGCGGGGGCCGCCCCGAACGCCGCCACCGCCAGCCCGACCGCCGCCGCCGACCGCGTCCAGTCCCGCCGCATGATCGCCCCTCCCGTTCGACGTGCGCGTGCCACAGGCCGGCGGGGCCCCGCCCCGCCGGTCGCCGCGTACGATATCGTCGCCGCGGACGTGGACAACTCGGGCCGTTACCCACCGCCCGTACACATCCCGAACGCCTCCTTGACTTGCCCGCCGCCGTGTTAGTACGGTGTGCGGGTCACTCCGGCAAGTCGATTAGGGATCGACGAGCCCCGCGCCCCGCCAAGGATTCGGCACCCCGCGCGTCGGACATTTCAACTGGAGCCGAGATGCGAACCGTCACGTTGGACGAGATGCGCCTGCTGGTCCTGCGCACCCGCGACCCGTTCACGGTGTCGCCGGTCGGCGTGGTCGTCGGGCCGAACCGGCAGATCGAGGCGAGCTGCCTCGTGACCCGGGGCGGGCCGAAAGCCGTCGAGTTCGTCGGCCGGGTCCTGCTCGACGCCTGCTACGCCCGCACCCCGCGGTGGCGGGACGAGCCGTTCGACGTGCTGTCGGAATGCGCGGAGGCCGCGGCGTTGCGCGGTGCGTTCGGGGACGTGTGCGGGCACCTGCGGCTGGCCGAGGAGCCGGCCGAGCCACTGGCGGAGGTGGCGGCGTGAGGGAGGGGGACGGGGGGAGGGCGAACCGTGCACGGGCCCGGCGCCCGTGCCATCGATGAGGGAGACGCGAATGGACACACCGACCCCCTACCGTCGGGTGACGATCGAGGAGATGCGGGCCGCGGCGGCCGCCACCGGCCGCCTCGCCCGGGTCCGGCTGTCGCCGCTGCGGTTCGACGGGCCGGACCACTACCGGGTCGCGGCCACGGTGAACTACCGGACGGCCGACGGCGTCGACGCCTCGGTTACCGAGGAGGCGATGTCCCGGGAGCTGGAGCTACAGACGCCGCTGTGGCGGTTCCGGCCGGAGCAGGCGCTGGCCGAGTGCGCCGAGGCGGCGGCGCTGCGGGCGGCGTTCCCGGCCGAGCTGGGGCGGCTGTACACGCGGGACGAGCCGGCGGCCGTCCTGGACGCGGCCGGCCAACTACAGGCGAACGACGGAACATCAGGCTTCGGTTGTGACGGCGACCTGGTTGGCGATCGGCGTATATAGATCGGCCTCTTCGCTCCGGGTCGCGAGCGTAACGATCAAGCTGTAGCGTGCGGTGCTGTCGTGCCGGCCGAGGTGCTTGCGCTCCCTCCACCACCCAGTGACGGGATAAACCGCGACGTAGCCGCAGTCGGCGACCGCCGTGGCCGTGTCGCGCCACCAATCCGAGTGGATCGAGCCGCGCGTCCGCAGCCGCGGCCCGAGGTCCCAAGGCTGCGGTTCCCTTACGCCACCAGGCGACTCGTCGTCGGCCCAAGAGTCTTTGGTAACCCGACCCCTGAATTCCTCCAGAGTTTCTGTCGCCCCCTTCACCTTGAAGCGAAGCCCGTGCGACTGGTACCTGTGTGTCGACTTCCACTGCACGCGGCCCGGGCTGGGCTCGACGAAGTAGGAGAGGGTTACGTGCACCTGCACGGTTTCGCTCCCCAAGCCTCGCAAAACGTCCTGCGGCCACGGCAGGGCGTGCAAGTGGCAATCCCTTGTGCGGGTGACGCTTCCCTCTCGCTCGAATGGCTGCATCTCGCCTTGGTAGACGAGGGAAACCCTATTCCGGACGGTCCACAGGGCCCGATCGAGGTCCGGGACGCCGTAGCCGTAACAGCGGAGCAGCAATTGGGCGGTGGCCTTCCGGTTTCCCTGGAACTCGGCTCGCATGCCCGGCGTCCACCGCGCAGAGTGGATCACAAGGCCGCGAACGGTTTCGGGCCAGAGCCCGGGGTACTCCGCTTGGACGCCAGTCGCCAGCCGTGCCACTTGGGCCGCAGCGGCACTGGTGTCACACATGGTCTCGAACAGCCGGCCGGTCGGCTCAACCACTGTTGTTAGCATGCCGAGGTCGGTGCACACGTCGAGTTGTTCGTCCGGCCTCCGTGCGTAGTTTCCACCCTCCATGACGACGTCCGGCTTGATCGGCCAACCGTCCTCTTCCCACATCATTGAGGTGCAGCTCGACGGGCACAGGGTGCCGGACCCGGCGAGCGGCTGCCATCCCGCAAACTCAGCCCCGAATATTGTGACCTTCTCCGTGTGAGCGCCAACGGTGATGGCGTTCCACGCCTGTGCCGGGTCGCGGATCCCGGCTTGCTCCCTGTTGGTGTGCGGGTACCGGTAAGTCGAGTCGACAGTCAAATTGAGGATGTTGCCAGCCGAAACCACGTACAGCCGCCGCACGCTGTCTAGATGTCCCGATGCATGCTGGTCCACGGCGCCTGACCATGCCGACGGGAAGCCGTGATCCTGCGGGTCTAGCGCGGTGATGGCCAAGCACACGGTTCTCGCCCGGCCCGGGTTCCGCAACTCCGCCCTCGCGACGGACAACTGGGTGAGATTGCCGTAGTTCTTCGGGTCGTTGGCAACTGTCTTCCGCAACAGTTTCACCGACTCCACACGATTCGATAGCGTGACGGTGCCGGCGCCGCTGACGAAGCCCGCCAAATCCGATCCGTACAGTGCTATGCCTGCCATCCCCGTGCCGTGCCCATCCTGATCGGTGGCCGCCCATTCGGGATCCGCCGCCAGCACGTCCTCCGGATCAATGGCCATTCTCAGGAGCGGGTGCTGGCGATTCACGCCGGTGTCCAGCAGGCAAACGGCCGGCGCGCCTTCGTCCGGTGGAACCACACGGCCTGCCGCTTCGATCGCGAACTCCGCTTGATCCGACCCGCCGAGGTTGAGGTAATCGGTGGGGACTTCCTTCACCTTCCTGAGTTCGGCGAGCAAGTTCAGGAGGGGCAATGAGTCGGCCCATTGCCGGGGCGTGCCAAACGCCAACAGCACCACCCGCTCCGGGAAGCGGACTACGCGGTCGTCTAAAGCAATTTCAGACTGCCCGGCCAAGGCGAGGAATTCGGCCATTCGTGCATCTTGATCGCCCTCTTCGCCGCCGCGGAGCCACACCTCCCACCAGACCGCGGTGTCCTCATCCTGCGGGAAAAGGCTCGGCGGGTCGGTCCAGTAGGCTTGGACCACAGCCAAGCGAATGCTGGCTATGCTCTCGATGAGGTCGGCGTGCTTCGGCTTCCCGCTTTCGCGTTCCTCGGTGGCGTACTGCTCGACCCGTCGAAGGAAGTGCTCGAGCTTTCCAGCAGGCACGAAGACGGTCGCCTTTGTCACGTTGCCGTCGCGGCGCACGTTGACCAGCTCAATCCCCTGTTGTCGGTTTTCCAAGCTCCTCAGAAGCAAGTCGAACTTGGGGTCGCTCTCGAATTCAAGCGGGATCCCCGCTAGCTCGATCCGGCCCCCGTGCGACCGCACGAACTCGGCGGCCGCCGCAGCCGCCGTCTCCAGCTGCTGCCGGAGGCGGTCGGCGTGCGGCACGCGGTCCCGCATTGGCCGGTCGAACTCTTTGCTCCCTACGGTCCCGGGATAGGTGTAGGGGTCTGGCTGCTCCGGACCCTCAATCATCAAGTGGCGGAACTTGGCCATCGTCTGACTTCCGCTTTCGCGGCCTCCCCTTTGGCGTACCTCTGCTGCGCGGGCGCTCCTCTAATGTCCGGGCTAGGTCACTCGTCCGAACACCCTCTTGCCCCGCGAGCACAGCGTCCTTTGCCGCATCCTCACAGGCCCGAACCACGTCGGCGTGGCTGAGGCCCTTTGCCGCGGCACCGACCTTGGGCCAACTCACCTTCGTCGTGTCGAACAGCGACAGCCGGTTTTTCGCGAGCTGGACGACCATGGCGGCGTCCGGCCGTTCGTACTGAAGCACGTCGTCGAACCGGCGGTACAGCGCCTCGTCCAGCATCCCTTGCAGGTTCGTCGCGGCGACCACAAGGCTGTCCGAGTTGTCCTGCTCGAGGAACTGGAGGAACGAGTTGAGCACCCGGCGGATCTCGCCGACGTCGTGCTGGCTGCCCCGCTGCGCGCCGATCGCGTCGAACTCGTCGAACAGGTAGACGCCGCGGCTGCGCGCCATCGCGTCGAAGATCAGGTGCAGCTTCGCCGCCGTCTCCCCCATGAACTTCGTGATGAGCGCGTGGAGCTGGACGGACAGGAGCGGCAGCCCCAGCTCGCCGGCCAAAGCGGCGGCGGTCATCGTCTTGCCACACCCGGGCGGGCCGGCGAGCAGCAGCTTCCGGCGGGGCCGCAGGCCGCGGGAGCGGAGCGTGTCGCCCGCACGGTACTCGCGGAGGGTCCGGTCGAGACGGCTGCGGGTGTCAGCGGCCAACACCATGTCTGGCAGGCGGACCTTCGGATAGGAGGCGACGACCAATCCGGCGAGATCGCCGGCAGGCCGAGTGATCGGTACCGGGGGGAGGTGTGCGTCCCGCTCGCCGGGACCGCGGGCCCGCGGCGACTTGTCGACAAGGGATTGGAGGTCGTCGGCCAGTCGGGACTGCCCGGACCGAGCGGCGTGGGCGGCAATCTGCAGCGCCACGGACCGAAAGCGATCGTCGTCGCCTGCGGTGTAGCTCTTAACCAATGCTTTGAGCTGTTCGGCGGTCGCCACGGTCCATTCCCCTTGTGCCGCACAGCCGGACACTGACGCTTACAGTCGATGAGATAGTACGTTCCGAGCGGCTGAAGGGCTCACTTGAGTCCGCTATGCGACACGCATTACCGGTCGTGGTGCCGGTAGACACCGATCACCAAGTAAATTATTTGTTTGCGTTTCGTACGGTATCTTACGCCCGCGCGCCGCCACGGGAAGGCGGTGTGGTCAGGGATCCGGAAGGACCGCATTACGGGCGGGGGGGAACTCGCCCGGCCGGCTTCGTCGCGGCACCCGTCGCCGGCCTCGTTGCCGCCACCCGCTCGGTGCCTCTCGCCCGCGGGTCGGCGTCGACGCACTTGCCGCCCCCGGCCCGTGCCAGTTCCTCGGCGGCGGCCCGGATAGCCGCGTCCGGGTTGCCGAACAGGATCAGGTGGAGCCGGAACTCGCCCTTCGCCGCCGCCGGCAGCAGCGTGGCCCGGGCCGCGGCCAGCCGGCCGCCGTCCGTGCACAGGTACACGGTCGCCGGCCGCAGCCGCACGAGGACCGGCACCACCCCGTCGAACCCGCCGCCCGCCCCGCCGGGCCGGACCCGGTCGAGGAACGCGGACACGGCGGCCGACGTCTGCGGCCGGAGCGGGGGCATCCCCTCGTCGAGCGCCGTCGGCGGCCCGCCGCCCCCGGGGCTCGCCAGGACGTTGAGCGGCGTCGCGGGCCGCAGGTCCTCCAGCCCGTGGACGACGCGCCGCTTCAGCTCGGCGAACCTCGCGCCCACCGACGCGGACGCGTCGATCAGGACGACCGTCCGCGGCCCCGGTTCCGACGGCCGGATCGGCCGCGGCCCGGGCTCCTCCCGGCTCACGTCCACCACTTCCAGGACGAACAGCCCGGCGGCCGGCCCGGCCGGGGGCAGCGGGCGCATCGACCGCCGCGTCCGCGCGACCCGCAGGAGGCCGACCGCCCGCACCGCCGTCCCGCGGGCGGGGGACCCGAGCCGGCCGGGCGGGGCG
>JAQGHJ010000152.1 GCA_028288905.1 Phycisphaerales bacterium
GGTACGATGTTTGTTTGCAACGCTAAGCAAAAAAGCCAGGGCGGCCTATGCCGCCCTGGCTCAGCGATTCACTTGCATGCTTAACTACATCCCATCGAGTTCCCGCAGTTCAGGCACTTGTAGCAGGTGCCGCTCCTGACGGTGATCGACCCGCACACGTCGCAGGCCGGAGCGTCGGCCTGCATGTTCGACCCCTGCTGGCTGAGCGGGTCGGCGGCTACTGCGGCGCGGGGGGGGGAGCCACTGGCAGCCGTCGTCGTCGCGGCCGCGGGGGCCGGGGCGTCGCCGGTGGGGGCCGGGCGCTTACCGTGGCCGTTGCCGTTGCCGTTGCCGTTCGTCTTGCCGTGGCCGAGGCGGTCGGCGGCCTCGGCCTCGGTCAGGTCGACCGAGTCGGGGACGGTCGACTTGGCCGCGGTCGGGGTGCTGGCGACCGGGATCGCCGCGACGGCCGGTGCCGGCTTCGCCTTGGGGGCGTCGCGGCGGGGGGAGTTGGCCTCGCGGTACCCGGGCACGAACTCCATCGCCATCCACCGGAAGATGTAGTCGACCAGGCTCTTGGCGAACGGGATCTCCTGGTTCCGGGTCATCCCGCTCGGCTCGAACCGCACGTGCTCGAACTTCCGCACGAGCGAGTGCACCGGCACCCCGTACTGCAGGCTCACGGACACGAGCGTCGCGATCGTGTCCATCAGCCCGCCGATCGTGCTCCCCTCCTTGGCGATCCGGATGAACACCTCGCCCGGCTGCCCGTCGTCGTACAGCCCGCACGTGATGTACCCCTCGTGCCCGGCCACGTCGAACTTGTGCGTGATCGCCGACCGGGTGTCCGGCAGCCGGCGGCGGAGCGGCCGCTCGACGATCCGCTCGACGATGGTCTCGATCACGCGGGCCTGATCGGGGGTCGACGGTTGAGCGTCGGCGGTCGGGGCGGACGCGGCGTCGGACGCCGACCCGCCGACCGGCTCCAGGCCGCGGGTGGGGTCGGCGACGATCGCCGCCACCTTGCTCACGTCGGCCAGCACCTCGGCCTGGGCGGCGGCGACGTTCTCCTCGCTCTCCTCGTCGCCCACGTCCTCGTCGCTCTTGACGTTCAGCGGCTGGCTGAGCTTCGAGCCGTCGCGGTACAGCGCGTTCGCCTTCAGCCCCAGCTCCCAGCTCAGCTGGTACGCGCTCTTGATCTCCTCGACCGTCGCCTCGTTCGGCAGGTTGACGGTCTTGGAGATCGCCCCGCTCAGGAACGGCTGGGCGGCGGCCATCATGCGGATGTGGCCCTCGACGGCGATGTACCGCTTGCCGTGCTTGCCGCAGCGGTTGGCACAGTCGAACACGCTCAGGTGCTCGTCCCTGAGGTACGGGGCGCCCTCGACGGTGCCGCGGCCGCAGATCACGTCGTTGGCGGCGTCGATCTGCTTGCGGCTGAAGCCGAGCTTGCGGAGCAGGTTGAACTTCGGGTCCTGCCACTCGGCGTCGGGGATGCCGAGCCGCTTCATGGCCTCGGCCCCGAGGCTCCAGGGGCTGAACGCAAACCCGAGCTCGAACGTGGCCGGCAGCGACGCCTCGACCTTGGCCAGCTCGTCGGCCGTCAGTCCCTTGGCGAGCAGGCTGTCGCGGTTGACGTGCGGGGCCCCGTCCAGCGTGAGCGTGCCCATGACGTACGTCAGGATCTCGCCGACCTCGGCCGGCGTGTACCCGAGGGTGGCCAGGGCGGGCGGGAGGGACTGGTTGGCGATCTTGAAGTACCCGCCGCCGGCGAGCTTCTTGAACTTGACGAGGGCGAAGTCGGGTTCGACGCCGGTCGTGTCGCAGTCCATGAGAAGGCCGATCGTCCCGGTCGGGGCGATGACGGTCGTCTGGGCGTTGCGGTACCCGTGCTGCTCGCCGAGGGCGTACGCCTTGTCCCAGCTCGCCTTGGCGGCGGCCAGCAGGGCCGGCGGGGCGAGCGGGTCGCCGGCGGCGAACTGCGTCGCGTCGATGCCGACCGGCAAAATCTCCAGCTTCTCGTAGAACCCGAGCCCGTTGCGGGCGGCGACGTCGGACCCGACGTCGTACGCGGCCCGACGGTGGTTCCGCATGACCCGTAGCATGTCGGCCTTGTTCTCGGCGTAGCCGGGGAACGGGCCGTGCTCCTTGGCCATCTCGGCGCTCGTCGCGTAGCTCTCGCCGGTCAGGATGGCGGTGAGGGCAGCGCAGATCGCCCGGCCCTTGGGGCTGTCGTACGCGATGCCGGCCTGCATGAGCATGGCCCCGAGGTTCGCGTAGCCGAGCCCGAGCGTCCGGAACTTGTACGACAGCTCGGCGATCCGCTCGCTCGGGAAGCTGGCCATCAGCACGCTGATCTCGAGGACCACAGTCCAGATCCGGCAGCCGTGCTTGTAGGCCTCGACGTCGAACGTGCCGGTCTCGGCGTCGAAGAACGTCAGCACGTTCAGGCTCGCCAGGTTGCAGGCCGTGTCGTCCAGGAACATGTACTCGGAGCAGTTGTGCACCGTCAGGCCGTTGGCGACGAACGAGCTGGTGACCGGCTCGGTCAGGTCGAACACCTGCTGGCGGCCGGCGGGGACGAAGCTGGCGACGCGGTCCCAGTTCTCGAACTCGACGTTCCGGTCGCTCGCCCCGGCCGCGACGGCGGTCGCCAGCCGGGCCAGCAGCGCGCCCGGCAGGACCGCGACGTACTTGGCGAACGTGCGGAGGCTGCCGGCGTCGACGGCCAGGACGGCCGCGTACTGCGTGCCGAGGGCCGAGTGGGCGGCGTCGGTGTCGGCGATCGACTTCACGGCCGACTGGACGCCGAAGCCGAGCAGCACGAGCTGGACGTCCTCGAGGAACTCGGCGCT
>JAQGHJ010000183.1 GCA_028288905.1 Phycisphaerales bacterium
CGCCCGGGCTGGTGAACGCCCACGTCCACCTAGAATTATCCGACCTGTCGGCCGCCGACCTGGCACCCGACGGCCCGCCAGCCTCGCTGGCCGACTGGCTGTTGAAGGTCATCGGAGCCGGCCCCCCGCCGTCGCAGGAGGGCGAGGCCCGGGCGGCGGCGGCGACCCGGGCGGGCATCGACCAGTGCCTGAGGTTCGGCGTCACGACGGTCGGCGATGTCACCCGGTTCCCCGGCGTCACCCGCCGGGCGCTCGCCGACTCGCCGCTGCGGGCCGTCAGCTTCGGAGAGGTCACCGCGATGGCGGGCCGCCGGCACCTGCTCGACGACCGGGTGGCCGCGGCGATGGCGACGTCACCGGCGCCGGCCCGGGTGGTGGCTGCCCTGGGCCCGCACGCGCCGTATTCGGTCGAGCCAACCGGATACCGCCGGTGCGTCGCCGCCGCCCGGGCCGCCCGGCTGCCGGTCATGACGCACTTGGCCGAGTCGGCGGACGAGACGGCGTTCTTGGCGGACCACGCCGGCCCCTTCCGAAAGCTCTGGGACGCGATCGGCGGGTGGGACGACGCGGTCCCGCGGATCGAGGGGGGCCCCGTGCGGCTCGCCGCCCTCACCGGGCTGCTTGACTACGAGCGGGCCCTGCTCGTCCACGCCAACCACCTCGAAGATGTCGACGTCCGCCGGCTCGCCCGCGGGGCGGCCGCCGTCGCGTTCTGCCCCCGGACCCACGCCTACTTCGGCCACCCGCCGCACCCTTGGCGGCGGCTCCTCGGGGCCGGCGTGACGGTCGCCGTCGGCACCGACAGCGCCGCCTCCAGCCCGGACCTCAACCTGCTCGACGACCTGCGGCTGCTCCGCCGCCAGAACCCCGACCTGCCGGCGGAGGAACTCTGGCGCCTGGCCACCGTCGGCGCCGCGTCCGCCCTCAGCTTGGCCGAGACCGTCGGCTCCCTCTGGCCCGGTAAGGCGGCCGACTTCGTCGCGTTCCCGGTGGATGGCGAGGAGGATCCGTTCGCGGAGGTGTTGGACGACCGGGAGGCGACGCCGACCGGGGTGTGGATCGCCGGGGAACGTGTGCGGTGACGCCGGCCGAGGGCCGAACACGCCTGTCAGTGCGCCAACATCGCCCCGCTCCGGCGTTCCCGGAGTTCGTCGCGCCCGCTCACTTCCGGCCCTTTTTCGGCTGATCCCCCTTGAACACCTCGTCGACGGTCGTCGTGAACGTCCCGAACGGGCGGTTTTCGACCGTCGGGTCCTGCACGGTGCCGCGGACGTGGATGCGGAGCAGTTCCTGCTGGGCCCCGCGCCACAGGTCCTGGAGGAACGGGACCTTGAACCCGGCCGCGTTGTCGGTGACGAACGTCATCCGCACCTGCTTCGTGGCGAAGTCGAGGAACCCGTCGCCGGTCATGACCATATTGTTGCTGCGGAGCTCGACCCGCTCGAAGTTCACCCGGTCGCCGTCGAGGCTGTACCGGGCCGTCGCGTTGGAAAACGGGCTGCTGATCGGCAGCGCGAGGTTCGTGACCTGCATCATGCCGAGCATGACCGGGATGCGGTACATCTCCTTGCCGGTCACGACGACGTCGCCCCGCCCGCGGCGGGCGGCCGCCTTGCCCCACGCGCCCTCGACGGCGAGGCTGGCCGTCACACGGCCGGCGACGTTCTCGCCGGCCTCGCGGGCCAATTCCTTCACGTCGGCGTTCCGCAGGAACAGCCCCAGCGAGTACCGGGCCGGCCCGACGTCGGGGAACCCGAGCGTCGCCTGGCCGGCCAAGTCCCCGCCGCCGACCGCCGCCTGGAGCCGGGTCAGCGACAGCTCCTGCTGCCCGGCCACCTTGTCGACGGCGGCCCGCAGCCCGGTCACCTCCCGCCCGCCCATGTCGAGCGAGTCGACGTCGAGCCGGCCGGTCAGGGTGTCGAGGCGATCGCGGCGGACGCCGGCGGAGAACGTGAGCCCGCCGCGGATCTGGTCGAGCGTCACCCCTGCGTCCATCGACGCCCCGCCGAGCGTGATCCGGCCGGCCAGATCGAACTCCGGCCCGGCGGCCGGGCGGGTGTCACCGGGGGCCGACGCCTGGGTCGGTGCGGTGCGGTAGACGAACTTATCGAGGTCGACGCCGAGCGTGCCGGTGAGCTTGACGGCGTCGAGCAGCCCCGCGAGGGACGCCGGCAAGGCGTGCCGCAGCTCGGCGTCGGCCGGCAGGTCTTTGGCGGCGATTGCTAGCGTCCACGTCGGCTGCGGCCACAGCAGGCCGGTGCCGGAGACGGCGAGCGTCGCCTTGCCGTGGCGGGCGGTGACGCCCCGCAGCTCGACCCGCTCCGGGCGGACGACGACTTCACCGGCCACCTGCTCGAGCGGGTACGGGAGCGTGGCGAGGGAGGCGGACAGTTGCCGCGGGCGGAGCGTGGCGTGCAGCCCGACCGGCAGCTCGCGGGTGACGGCCGGGGACCCGGGGGCGGCCGGCAGGTCGAGCACGAGCCCCGAGGGCCGGGTGGCCTGCCCGGCGGCGGACTGCGCGAGATCGACGACCGCCACCAGGGCAGTCGCGGCGTCGCCCGCCCCGCCGACGGCCGCGGCACCGTCCCGGTCGTCCGACGCCGGGCCGAGCCGGGCGAACGTGATTTCGCCGTCGATGGTGCCGGTCGGTCGGACCTCGTCCCACGCCGACCGGGCGGACGCCGGCAGCAGTGAGTAGAGCTCGCGGTCCAGCGGCAAGTTGTCGGCCGTCACGACCAGGAGGAGCCGGGGGTCGACCGGGTCCAGCCCGGCCTGCCCGACGGCGGTCAGCGTCGCGCCGCGGCGGGCGGCGGTCAGGTCGAGCAGGTCTACGCGGTCCGGCGTGAGGCGCAGCCGCCCAGCCACCCCCGTTACGGCGTAGTCCGAGCCCCGCGGCTTCAGGGCACCGTCCCTCATCGAGACGTCAAACGTGTAGTCAAGCGCGTCGGGCTTGCGGCCGGGCCGCGCCGACCTGCCCCCCTCGCCGGCGACGGTCGGCATCGCGGCGGCCGTGGGCGAGGGCGGGTGCCGCCCGTCGGCGAGCGACTGGTCCGGCCCCGTCAGCCGGCCGTCGACGTCGACCCGCCCGGCCAGGCCGGCCCGGCCGACCCACTCGGCCGCGTCCGGCGGCAGGGCGGTCAGCAGGTCGGCGTCCACCGGCAACTGGCGGACGGAGACCTTCAGGTCCGTCCGGCGGCCCGCCGGGTAGGTGCCCGGGGCGGCGTTCGGCAGCGACCAGGCCACCCGCCCGTTCACCGCCAGCGTCGCCGTCGGGTGGGCCGCCCGGACGTCGACCACGTCGCAGTACCCGTCGCGGATCCGCACCTTCCCGCTCACCTTCCGCAGCGGGTACGGGAAGTCGACCAGCATCGCCTCGGCCTCGCGGAGGTCGAGGTCCACACGGACCTTGAACTTCCCGACCGCCCCGACGTCCTTGTACACCTCGACGACCGCGTCGCCGCGGAACCGCGGGTATTGGCCCTTGCCCGGGGCGTCGAACAGCGCCAGCGCCTCGGACACGTCCCGGTCGAACGCGGCCGACAGGGCGGGTTCCGTCGTCACGTCGCCGGCACGGATCTTCAGCTGCCCGCCCGGCTCGAACCCGACCGGGCCGATCGGCCCGATCCACCCGTCGACCGCGAGCTGGCGGTCGGCGTTCGGCCCGCCGGCAACGCCGAACCCGCGGAGCCCCTTAAACAGGATCCAGTCCCGCCCGTCCGTCTCGTCGCGGGCGAGCTCGATCCGGCCGTGGGTCTGGCGGACCGGGTACGGGAACTCGTCGAACACGAACGACGCGTCGAGCAGGTCGACGGATCCGCCGACCGCGACGGCCCCGCCCTCGACCTTGCGGGCGACGTCCAGCTGCAGCCGGCAGGTGCCCTGCGGGCGGACCTTCTCGTACACCTCGCGGACGCCGGGCGGGAGCGACCAGACGTACCGCGGGGACGCCGGGATGTGCAGGTCCTCGCTGGCGGCCGACGCGACGCGGATCGCCAGCGGGCTCTCGGGGCGGTACCCGTCTATGTGCCCGTCGATCGCCAGCAGGTTGTTCTCGACCCGGCCGCTGAGCCCCCGGACGTCGACGCCCTGCTCGGTGAATACGAAAGACCCGGCCACTTGGCGAAGCTGGATTGGGGTCGTATCGAGCAGTGCGGCCAGCCCGGCCGCCGGGTTCGCCCGCGGGGCGGCGACAGCCCGGGACGACGCCCAGGGGGGTACCGGCACGCGCGGGTCGATCGCGGCACGGTCGGTCCCCGCGGCGGCAGCGTCCACATCCACGTCCCCCGCGGCCGGGCCCCCGGGGACGGCCCACGCCTGGCCGGCCGCCCCGCCGAACCCGGCCATGGCGAACGCCCCGCGGATCATGCCGGCCGCCGACTTGGCGTCTTCCCGCCGGGCGACCTCGGTGCCGCTCATCCACTCTTCGGGCGGGATCGACAGGTTGACCCCGTTCAGCACCGTCTCGATCCGGAACCGCGGCGGGCGACCCTCGCGGGGCGGGACGTACTCGACGACCGGCACGTCCACCCGCCCGCCGAGCTCGTGCCGCTCCCACCACGCCCCGACGTCGGCCGGCAGCATCGCCCGCACGTCCCGCCCGAACTCGAACTGCTTGAGCTGGGCCGTCACCCGCCCGGTGTCCAGAGAGATGGCTCCGGTGACGAGCGGGCCCATCGCGTCGCTCAGCCCGCGGCTCTGGAGGACGAACGTGTAGCGGTCGTGCCCCCCGCTGTCCGTCGACGCTTGGGGCGACAGCTGCCCGTCGATCGCCATGTACCCCAGCGTCGCGTCCCGCCCGCCGCGGAGCTCGGCCACCTCGACCCGGGCGTTGCGGAGCAGCAGCTCCGGGAGCGGCATCGGCTTGCCGGCCGGGGCGCCGGGGGCGGGGGCCGGCCGGGGCCGGCGGTTGCTGCCGAGCCGGTGGAAGTTCCAGGCGTCGGTCGCCGCGTCGCGGCAGAGGCGGACGTGCGGCTTCTCGACCACGATCTGCGTCGCCTGGAGCTGCCCGCGGACCATCGACGCCGGGTCGTACTGAATGACGAACGTTCGGGCGGAGAACAGCAGCGCGTCCGGTCGCGAGGTGGCGGCGGCCGGGTCGTAGTCCGCGTCGACGTACACCTCGACCGCGTCCAGCCGGAGCCCTTCGAACAGGCTCAGCGATGCCCCGCCGACCGTCACCCGCCCGCCGACGAGGTTCGACAGGTACGCCTCGGCCATCGCCCGGACCCGCCGGGGCTCGGTCACGTAGCCGTACGACCAAATCACCCCGCACAGCAGGGCCAACAGCCCGAGCATGACGAACCGCCGGCACCGGCCGGTCTTCGGCCGGAACGGGTGCCCCGGCCGCCAGGGGCGGTCGAACAGCCGATCGGGGTTGAGGGAGTAGCGGGACATGAAATGCGGCGTCGGAGTGTCGGCGTAACGGGGTAGAAGCAGGAGTCGCGCTTCGCCGAACCTTTAAGCTTGAGCCGCCACACCCCGGATACCCCGTCACTCACTCCGACACTTCCGTGGCCCCCGCCCGCCGCCACGGCCACTCCGGGCGGTTAAGGCCCGACAGGCCGGCGGCGGCCACGACGACCAAGAGCGGCTCGATCGGGACTCGGTACCGGAGCGACCCGACCGTTGCCATGTGAACCAGCGTAAAATATGCAATCGGGGTCAACAAGAACGCCTTCGCGGCCCGCCGTAAGCTCAGACCGCTCAGGCCGATGAGCGTTAGCAGGTAAAGCGGCACGCAGTAGGCGAGGCCGACCAAACGGTGCTTCCAGCTACCGTATTCGGCACTCAGGGGCATCGGACTCCAAGTACGGGCCACCTTGAGGGCCGCCAACTCCAGAGCCCGCTTCGGTTGTTCTCGGACGAACTCGGCCGCTCGGCCCGAGAGGTACGTTGACCGCTCGACTTCGTTCATTAGCCGCAGCTGGGGCATGGCCCGGAGCGAGGACTGGTCGCTCGACCCGTCGGCGTCCGGGTTGAACCCGTCGTAAGCGGTGACGCCGCCGTTGGTGGTGGTCCAGACCCATTGCCCGACCACGCGGCTGTTGCGGTACGCCCAGGGAAGCAGAGCGAGAACGGTGACCAGAGCCATGGTCGCCCCAACCGGCAGCGGCCAGCGGGGCCGGAACGTGGGCCGGCCGTCCCGCGGGCGGCCGGCGAAGGCGGCGGCGATGCCGAGCAAAACAGCCAGCGGTGCGGCCGACGGACGGACGAGGGTCGATGCCGCCAAGATTAACCCGCCTCCGAGCCAAAGGAGGGTGCCGAGGGCCGGCCGGTAGGGCAGCGGCTCGCCCGCGTCGTCCGTCGCCGTCAGTCGCCCGCCGCGAGATCCGGCGAGCAGTAACACCATGCCCCAGGCCAACATAGCGGTGAAGAGCGTCTCGGAAAGGACCAATCCGCAGAAGTAGATCAGGAACGGGTCGACCGCCACCCCGATCGCCGCCAACACCGCCCCCGGCCGGCGGACGGCGGGCGGCAGGAGGGCAAGTGCCAGAAGCGCGGCCGCCCACGCCGTCGAGGCGTCGAGCGCCGCCTGCGCCAGCCGCGCGACCACCACCTGTCCCCCGCAGGCGGCGACGAACGCAGGGTAGAGGGGGGCGCGGTAGGCGTAGGTGGCCGACGCAAACCGCGCGTCGTAGAACACCAGCCCGTTGCCGCCGAGCAGGCTTCGGGCGAGGGACAGGTATTCGGATTGGTCCGGCAGGGCCGCGATGCTGGCGTCGTCGGTCGGCAACGACAGGACGTAGCCGACCCGAAGCACGAGCGCGACGATCAGCACGGCCGCGAGCGCCCGGCGGTACCAGGCGGAGGGACGATCGAGGGGCACGCGGCGGAAAGTAGCAGCAACGCAGGCCGGCGGCGAGCGGGGGAGGAGTGAGCCGGCCCGCAAGGGCAGGAATGACGAAGCCCGAAAGACGAATGACGACACGGGGAGAGAAGGGCATGACGCCTTCCCCTCCCCGTTTCGTCATTCGTCTTTCGGGCTTCAACCTTCGCGGCGGTCAGCCGAGCAGCGTGGCGGCCGCTTCGACGAGGCCGTCGAGGTTCGCCGTCGTCCGCTCGATCATCGCCTTCTCCAGCTTCAGCCCCTCCAACTCGGCGGCGTCGAGCTTTTGAGTCAGGGCGGTCAGGTTCAGCCCGTGCTTGCTCTGGCAGCAGATCGTGTCGGCCGCGTACACGAGGCTGACCAGCACCCGGCTCTGGTCGCCGAGGGCGGCCGGGGCGTGGTGATGCCCGGCCACGAGCTGGCACGACCGCGGAAACTTCCACAGCTCGGACAGCGCCTGCCCGAGCTGCTGGTGGTCGACCCCGACCGCGTCCCGCTCCATCTCGCAGAAGCTCGCCCCGCCGCCGTTGGCCAGCTTGGCCCGCTCGCACACGCCGCGAAGTTGCTCGGGCCAAAGCTGGAGGGACACGAGGATGCCGACGTCGTGGATCATGCCGGCGAGGAACGCCTCGTCGGCCATCGGGAGCTTCATCTGCTTGGCCAAGTCCCGGCTCGCCAGCCCGACGGCGACGCAGTGCCGCCACAGGTCCCTGGCCGTGAACCCCTCACACAGCTTGGCCCCGCGGAACAGCTGCCCGAGGCTGGCGGCGACGGCGATGTTCTTCACCGCGTTGAGCCCGAGTAGCACGATCGCCCGCTCGATGCTCCCGATCTGCCCGGGCAGGCCGTAGAACGCGCTGTTCACCACCTTCAGGATCCGCGTGACCAGCGCGGGGTCGTGGGACACGATCTTGTGCAGCGCCTGGGCGCTGCTCTTGGGGTCCTCGACGGTGGCGATGATCTTGGCCGTCACCTCCGGCAGCGTCGCGATCGTGGTGACTTTGCGGACGGCTTCGTGCGGGTCGACGGGGCGGGCGGCGGCAGCGAGAACGGGCATCGGGATCTCCGCGGCAGGGAAGGGTACGGACTCGGGACCTGCCCTAGTTATCGAGCCGAACGGATATCCGCTTGAGCGCGGGGGCGGCCGCCGGAAACGCCGGCAGCACGGCCGGCCGAGCGCTTACCGGACGGCCGGGTCGAACGGGAGAGGGGCGTACGGCGGAGGGTGCCGACGCGGGGCGCTCAGTAGGTGATCAGCTTTCGCAGCATCCGCTCGTCCAGCGCCAGCTCGGCCAGCACGGCCGCGATTCGCCGGCCTGTCCCCGCCCCGCCGTACACGTTCCTTCGTGGGAACCGGACCGGCCGGCCGGCTCGCCAGAACCGCAGTACCGCCCGCCGGACCTCGGCCGGGTCGTGGCGGACGTTTACGACGTTCGGCCCGTGTTCCCGGCCTTGCTGCCTCGGGCCGACGTCGACGACGGGGGTGCCGAAGCTCGCCGCCTCGATGATTCCGCTCGACGAATTGCCGACGAGGACGGCTGCGTCCCGTAACAACCCGAGCCAAATCGGGCGGGGCAGGTTCCGGTGGAAAACAACTTTGCGGGGGCCCGCCCCCACCCGGTCGGTCCGTTCAGCCGCGTCCCAGCAGCCCGCGATCCCATCAGATCCGGGATCGTTATTCGGGTGAACGACCACGGCGTGACCGACCTTCGCAATTACCGCCCCAAGCAATGACTCCGCCCTGGCCGATTCGGTGCGGGCGTCGGCGGTCGTCGGGTGCAGGGCGATCAGGGCAAAACGGCGATCGGGGGCCGGGCCGACATGGGCCGCGACGGCCGCGGGTGACGCCGCGTCGGCCGCGATGCCGTCAATCCCTGGGGACCCGACCCGGTGGATGCGCCACCGGTCCTCTCCGAGCTTAAGCAGGCGGGTCGCGCTGGCCGCGGTGGCTGGGAAGTGAACGTGGGCGAGTTTCGTGATCGCGTGGCGCAGGGCGTCGTCGACCTGCCCGAGGGCACGATCCCCACCGTGGACGTGGGCGACGCACCGCCCGGCGACATGGGCGGCGGCCGCGGCGGCGAACGCCTCGACCCGGTCCCCGACGACGAGCACGACGTCGGCCCCGACTTTTTCGTACGCCGACACCAGCCCGGCGGTCGCCCTACCCATCGCGGCGGCGGTGCCGGCCGGCGACGAGTCCGCCCTCCACGGCACGGTCGCGTCCACCGGGAGCCCGGCCCGGCGGACCTCGGCTACGCTATACCCGCGCGACCGGTCCAAGTGCATGCCGGTCGCGATGACCCGCAGCCGCAGGGCGGGGTGATCGCG
>JAQGHJ010000213.1 GCA_028288905.1 Phycisphaerales bacterium
GTCGTGACCGACCCGCGGCCCAGCGGGCCCGCGGCCGCGCTGTCGTTCGCGGTGCTGCCGCCCACGAACAGCGTCCCGTTGGTCACCTGCAGCGGGTTCTGGAACGTGCTGGTCGAACTGCCGAACCGGACGCCCCCGGTCCCGGACCCGCTGCCGTTGACCAGGATGCCGTTCGCGTTCGTGCCGCCGATCGGGCCGGTGAAGTTCATCAGCTCCAGCGGCTGCACCGTCGTCAGCTCCAGCCGCCGGTTCGCCCCGGCGTTGACGGCCCCGGACACGGTGAGGGTCGACGAGTTCGCCGAACTGCTGCCGGTGAACTGGATGCGGTTCCGGCCGAGCGCGGTCGTCGGCGCCCCCGACGCGTCGATGTCCCGCCCGAACTGCATCGTCTGGTTCGACGCCCCGGCGTCGATCGTCAGGATCTCCCTGGTCGTGTTCGTGTCGGGGGAGGCGGACGTCGTCGCGTCGCTCAGCAGCACGGCCGACGACGCGTTCCCGAGCGGGCCGTTCACGCCCGGCAGCACGCTGGCGGTCACGGTCAGCCCGCCGTTCCGGATGATCGTCTGCCCGGTGTACGACCGGGCGGTGCCCGCCAGCGACTGGACCGCCCCGCTGCTGCCGGCGGCGGTCTTCACGAGGTTCCCGGCCCCGGTGATGTTGCCGGCGAACGTCGTGCCCGTGTTGAACGTCCCGACGGACAGGTTCCGGCCGTTCAGGTCGATCGTGGCGGCGGCGGTGTTGCCCTCCAGCGCCCCGACCGTCTGGTCGGCGCCTGCGAGACGCGCCGTGCCGGCCGCCGCGTTCATCACCAGCTTGCCGGCGACGGCCGTCAGCCCGGCGTCCTTACCGAGGACGAGGGTGCCGGCCGTCACCGTTGTGTTGCCGGTGTACGTGTTCGACGCGGCCCCGCCCACCGTCAGGACGTACGGCGTGCCCCCGGTCGCGTTTAGGGTAAGCGCGCCGCTGGCCGGCGTCGTGCTCGACAGCGCGCCGGTCAGCCCCACCGCGCCGGCCCCGGTGCCGTCGAACGTGACGGCCACGTTGTTCAGGTTCAGCGCCGCCCCGATCGCGACGGCCCCCGCCCCGGACTGCGTCACCTTGCCGCCCGTGTTGAACGTCAGCGTCCCGTTGGTCAGCGCGTAGGCGTCGGCCGCGTTGAACGTCAGGGAGCGGACGTTGAACGCGGCCGCCTGGAGGTCGATGGTCTGGCTCGCCAGGATCGAAAGGCTCGGGAACGCCGCGTCGGCCGTGGCCGAGTTCGGAACCGTCGCCGGGCTCCAGTTGCCGGCCGTGCCCCAGAACAGGTCCGTGCCGGACGCGCCAGTCCAGGTCTGGGCGGCGGCGGCGGAAGGCCATAGTGCGGCGGCGGCGACGAAGGCGGCCGCCCCCAGCACGGCGGCACGGACGGGCGGGCGGGCTGCCGCGAGCCGGGCCGGGAACATCAGGTCGGTTGCCTGCCGCGCGGGCCGACGGACAACAACGGCCGGCCGGGCGGCCGGCGGGAGCGAGCGGTTCAAAACGTCTCCTTGTGGTCGGGAAGGGTTCGGGGGTGGATCGTACCGGCCCGGCCCCCGCCCATCAAAGAGATTGACCGGTCCTGCCGCGCGGAGGAACGCCGGAAACGGGAATCTGTCGGTGCCGGCGGGTCGGCGGGTGAGGGTGGGGAGGCTGTAGCGGGTGGCGCGGCCGGGAGCCTCCCGGGTGGGGCGAGCGGGGTGGGGTGACCCGGGGCGTCGGCCGCCCCAGGCCGCCGTTAGTGCGGCGGCGGCACGACGTCGATCGCGCCGACCGCCCCATTCTTCTTGAAGTCCTTGTCGAAGTGCAGCGTCGCCTTGAACGCCGTGCCGGCCGGGGCACCGTCCACCGTTACGTCCGGCGGCGAGCTGTAGCCGATGCCCGGCTCGGTCACGACGACCTTCAGCACCTTCCCGTCCTTCACGACCGCGTACGCCTTGGCCGGCGCCGTCGGCCACAGCTCCCCCTCCTGGGGGCGGAACCGGTAGCGGTTTGCGACCTCGTCCATCCGGTCGTTCGTCACGCCGTGCGGGGCGAGCACCTTCAGCAGGGCGTCCTTGTTCTTGCGGGCCTCGTCCGGGGACGGCCCGCGGCCGTGGGCTGGCGTCACGCCGGAAAACGCCTGGCGGAACACGTCGTCCTTGACGCCGAGGGCGGCCGCGATGAGCGGGACCGGTCGGCCGAAGTCGCCCTTGCCGATCTCGTGCCCTCCCGCGAACTCGACGGGCACCTTGTCTTGTTCCTTCTTGTTTGCCTTATCGGCGTCCTTCTTTTCCGCCGGGCGGGTGGCGGCCGGGGCGGTCGCGGGGCCTGCGGCGGCAGCGGCTGGAACGGCCGCCGCTGGGGCGGTCAGGGCGAGCAAGAGGGTGGCGATGGCGGGTCGGGTCATGGGGTCTCCGCGGTCGGGGTGGGTCGGGGTGCCGATCGTTTTCGAACAGTGCCTGCCCGCCCTACTTCTTCGCCAGCGACGCCTTCCACTCCGCGTCCAGTTCCGGCAGCGTCTTGCCGGTCAGGTCCTTCCACAGGTCGTCGGCGTACTTGCCCGACCGGACGGCCGCGTTCACCTTCGGCACGAGCTGCTTGTCGTACGTCAGCGTCGCCCAATTCAGGAAGTTGGCCGACACGCGGTACGCCGCGTCGTACTTCGCCTTCTCGACGTTCCGGATTTCCGCCCCCTTCTTCTCCGGCTCGTACAGGAACCACCGGACGTAGTCCGGGATGCCCTCCTGGAGCCAAAACGGGACGCTCTTGCGGCCAAACTTGTACTGCTGGACGACGTGCACCATCTCGTGGACGACGGCCCCGGCCGCCTCGCCCTTGAGGTTCTTCTCGAACCACTGACGGTTGCACATCACCCGCGTCCCGGCGGCCGCGGCGGGCGTCCCCTTCATGTCGTCTCGGAACACGATGCCGAACCGCTTCGGGGCCACGTACCCGTCGCTCGGCAGCATCTCGACGATCTTCGGGTACCAGGTTTCGCACACGGGCCGGAGCGTGTCCTCGGCCCACTTCGCCGTCGCGTCGTCCAAGCCCGTGGGGTCAATTGTGATCTCGTACTTGCCGGCGGCGATCGTCGTCTTGACGACCGGGCCGGTGGCGGGCACCTCGCCCTCTTTCGGCGTGGCGACGACGTCGATTTCGCTGAAGAACGTATTGCCGAACGGGTCGTCGGCCTCGGTGGCGGACGCGTCCAGCAGCAGGTACCGGAACGCCCCCAGCGGCTTGCCCGCGTCGTCGGCGACCGACACGCCGTACTGCCCGCCGGGCGGGCCGGCCTTCGGGCGGGTGTCGACGGCGGCCAGCAGCGTCCACCCGCCGGCGGCCGGGTCGGTGCCGGCCTTGGGCGCGGGGTCAAACCCCTTGGCCTTCCCGTCCGCCCCGTACAGCTTGTAGACCTGCGGGCCGCGGGCGTCGCGGTGCCACGAGTAGGTGTTCACTTGCGACACGTCGGACACGGCCCGCAGGTCGACCTTGATCCGCCCGCCCTTCTCGCCCTGGCCGAAGAAGAAGTTCGCCCCCGGGTCGTCGGCCGACCCCGACACCGCCCCGTCGTGCAACGCGGCGAGGTCGGCCCCGTTCCCGTCCGCCTTCCCGGCGACGACGGCGAATGTCGCCCGGGCGGCGGCGTCGGTCTTGGACGGCGGCGGGACGCGGTCGAACTTGAAGTCGGCCGACGCCGCGCCCGCCTCGCGGCGATCGGCGGTAACCGTTACCGCGGCCCGTGCCGGCGGCGCGGCCGCCGCCAGACCCAGGGCCGCCGCCGCCGCCACGCACCGGTTCATCGCCCGAGTTGCCATCCGACGCTCCCGCAAGTGACTGAAAGCCCCTGCCCGTTCGACACGTCCCCGCGCCGGAGCAAGTGTACTCAAATCCGGCGGCGTGTGGTCCGGCTCGGTTGGGGCCGCCGGCTACGGCGTCAGCCACGGCGCGAGCAGCGACAGCAGCACGGACGTGACGATGCCGCACAGCGCCATCGCCAGCCCTGCCGCGCCGGCCTGCAGCTCGCCGTCGCGGACGACGCGGGCGGTGCCGATGCCGTGGCTGCTCGTGCCCATGGCCAGCCCGACCGCCAGGTCCCCGCGGACGCCGCACGCCCGGAGCAGCCGCGGGCCGACGACGCTGCCGAACAGCCCGCCCAGCACGGCGAAGACGGCCGACAGCTCGGGCGCTCCCCCGACCTGCCGGGCCAGCTCGATCGCGATCGGCGTGGTGACGCCC
>JAQGHJ010000232.1 GCA_028288905.1 Phycisphaerales bacterium
ACCGGCAGGTCGCGGGCCGTGCCCGGGCGGACGAGCGGCACCGTCAGGTCCGGGTCGGACCCGTCGACCCACACGCCGGCGTCGTACACCGCGTCCACGAACGGCTCGAGCGACGCCATCCCGCCCCGGCGGCCGCGGCGGTTCGCGTCGCCGCCGGCATTGCTGTCCCGGGCGGGCCGGGTGGACGGCTGGGCGGCGGCGGGCCAGGGCCGATTGTCGTACGGGTCGGGCAGCCGGGTGACCCGGTCGAGCTGGGCGTACAACGCCGGGGCAGCGTCCCGCAGGAACGCGGCGGCCGCGCGGGTCCGGCCGATCTCGCCGACGAGCCGCTCGACCGTTTGCCGGGCCTCGGCCGGCTTGCTGCCGGGCTCCCCGCGGAGCAGGTTCGCCGCGTAGCTCAGGTAGGCCAGCCGCGGGTAGGCGGCCATGTACGCCGCCTCCGCCCGCGGCTCGACGTCCGCCAGCGGGCGGGGGGTGGCGACGGTCGACGCGAACACCCCGGCGAGGGCGTGGTAGTCGGCCGTCGTGACCGGGTCGAACTTGTGGTCGTGGCACCGGGCGCAGGCGACGGTCAGCCCGAGCACGCCGCGGGTGACGGTGTCCACCCGCTCGTCCCAGTCGTCGGTGTACAGCGTCTCGACCACGTCCCGGCTGAGCCGCCCGTCCTTGTGGTACACCGGGGCCGCCCCGAGGAACCCGAGGGCGGCCAAGTCGTCGCGGGCCGCGCCCGGTACTTGGTCGGCCGCCAATTGGAGCGTCACGAACCGGTCGTACGGCACGTCGGCGTTGACGGCGTTGATGACCCAGTCCCGGTACCGCCAAGCGTGCGGGTACGGCGGGTTGGTGGCTTCGGTGGTCGGGTTGTCCTCGCCGTACCGGGCGACGTCGAGCCAGTACCGGCCCCACCGCTCCCCGTACCGCGGGCTCGCCAGCAGCCGGTCGACCAGCCGCTCGTACTTGTCCGGTGCCGGGTCGCGGGCGTACGCCTCGACCTCGTCGTACCCCAGCCGGAGGCCGGTTAGGTCGAGGGACGCCCGCTGGGCGAGCGTCCGCGGGTCGGCCTCGGGGGACGGGGTGAGCCCCTGCGCCTCGAGCCCGGCCAGCACGAAGCGGTCGATTTTCCGCTTCGCCCACCCGCCGTCGCGGACGGTCGGCGGTTCGGTCGCGGCGACGGGCTGGAACGCCCACCACTTGCGCCCCGCCTCGACGTCGATCCCCTTGGCCGGTTTGCCGCTGGCGGCGGCCGCCTCCTCCCGCGGGTCCGGCGCGCCCATCCGCACCCACTGCTCCAGGGCCTCGATCTGGGCCGGGTCGAGCTTCCGCTTCGGCGGCATCTGCAGGTCGGGGTCGGCCCACCGGACGGCGGCGACCAGCGGGCTCTTGTCGGGCTCGCCGGCGACGACGGCCGGGCCGGCCTGCCCGCCCTTGGCGACGCCGGCACGGGAGTCGAGCAGCAGCCCGCCCTTGGACTTGCCCGCCGCGACGGAGTGGCACCCGTAGCACTGCTCGACCAGCACCGGGCGGACCCGCTTCTCGAAGAACTCCACTTCGTCCCGCGGCGCGACGGCGGCCGCCCCGAGCGGGGCGGCCGAGAGGAGGACGGCGACGAGGGCGAGGCGGGGCAACATGGTGGCGGTCGCGCGCGGGGGCGGGACGGGTTCGGCACCCGTCCGCGTGGCACGGGCACGTACCTATGCCCGTGGTCTTGGCCGGACGAGGGACCACCCAGTATACCCACCGACCGTCCCGCCGTGGCCGCCGAGGCGCGACAACCCTTACCGCACCGCGACCGCGTCCCCGTCCTTCAGGTCGTCCCGCGGGCTGACGACGAGCCGCTCGTCGCCCCGCAGCCCGCTGGTCACCTCCACGTCCTTGCCAAAGTCTCGGCCGAGCGTGACCGGCTGGCGGCGGGCGGCCCCGGCCGCGTCGACCGTCACCACCTGCGTGCCGGCCGCGTCGACCACCAGCGCCGCGGCCGGGATACGGACCGGGTGCCGCGGGTCCTGCACCCCGAGGAACGCCTGGGCGTACATGCCGGACATCAGCTCGCCCTTGGGGTTCGGCAGTTGGATCTCGGCCCGGAGCGTCCGGGTGGCCGGGTCGACGGAGCCGGCCGTCCGGACCACTTTGCCCTCGAACCGCCGGCCCGGGAACTCGCGGACCTCGATCCCGACCGGCAGCCCGACCGTGACGGCCGGGGCGGCCGTCTGCGGGGCGTCGACGAACACCTTCAGCACGTCGTTCTGCTCGAGCCGGAACAGGCTCGTCACCCCGGCCGCGCTGCCGGCCGTCACGAGCGACCCCGGCTCGACCGACCGCTGGGTGATGACCCCGGCGAACGGGGCGACCACCTTCTGGTACGACTGGTCCTTCGCCAGCCGGGCGACGACCGCCTCGCTCACCCGGACGGCGGCGGCGGCCGAGTTCCGCTGGGCAGTCAAGTCGTCCAGCTCGCCCCGCCCGGCCGCCCGCTGGGCGACGAGCGCGGTCACCCGGTCGAGCCGCTGGTTAGCCAGGGCGAGGTTCGCCACGTTCTGCTCGAGCGTGGCCCGGGCCTCGTGCAGTTGCTCGTCGACCTCCGGGCTCTCGATCTCGGCCAGCAGTTGGCCGGCGACCACGCGGTCCCCGATGTCGGCGTGGAACGCCTTGAGGTACCCGCTCGTGCGGGCGTACAGGACCGTGACCTGGAAGGGTGCGGTGCTGCCGGGCAGCCGCAGCTCGTAGGCGGCCGCGCCCCGGCTCGGGGCGACGACGGCAACAGCCCGGCGGGCGTCGGCCGTGCCCGCGGTGGCGGCGGCGAGTTCGCCGGCCCGCCCGGCCCGCGGGGCCAGCCCGACGGCCGTCAGGGCCACCCCGGTCAGCCCGGCGGCGGCGAAGAACGCGACGACGCCCTTCGTCGTCCGCGGGGCGGGGCGGGGGTGCTCGGGCTCGGCGGCGCGGGAAGCAATGGTGACGTTCGCGTCGGCAACGTTGTGAGTGTTCGTAGTCATGGCAGTGTTCCGTTCGTGATTCAGGTTGTTTACGTCGTGGGGGAGCCGGCGACCCGCCCGCTCACCCCACCACCGACGCCCGGTGCCCGTGGTAGTCCGGGATCGCCTGCAGCTCCGGGTCCTCCTTGGGGTGCGGGAGCTTCCGGCGGAGGACCGAGTAGACGACCGGGACGAAGAACAGGGTGGCGACGGTCGCGACGACCAGCCCGCCGATCACGGCCCGGCCGAGCGGGGCGTTCTGCTCGCCGCCCTCGCCCAGCCCGAGGCTCATCGGGAGCATGCCGACGACCATCGCGAGCGCGGTCATCAGCACCGGCCGCAGCCGGGTCTTGCCGGCGGCCAGCGCGGCCTCGACGGCCGTGTCTCCCGCCTCGTGTCGGCGGCCGTTGGCGAACGTGACCATCAGGATGCTGTTGGCCGTCGCGACGCCGACCGCCATGATCGCCCCCATCAGGCTCGGGACGTTGAACGTCGTCCCGGTCGCGAACAGGGCGAACACGATCCCCACCCCGGCCCCGCCGAGCGCGGTCAGGATGATGAACGGGTCCGTCCAGCTCTGGAAGTTCACCACCATCAGCAGGTACACGAGCACGGCGGCGAACACGATCCCCGTCCCCAGGTCCCGGAACGCCCCGGTCATGCTCTGCACCTGCCCGGCGACCACGATCGTCGCCCCGGGCGGCAGCTTCGCCCGCTCCTCGGCCACGATCTTCTCCAGCGCGGCCGCCACCGACCCCAGGTCCGTCCCCTGCACGTCGGCCCGGACGTTGAACGTCGGCTGGATGTTGTTGTGGTTCGCGACGACGGCCGTCGTCCGCCGGTCGACGGTGGCCGTGTCCCCGAGCAGGATCTGCTTGCCGTCCTTGCCCGGCAGGTTGATGTTCTGCAGGTCCTGCACGTCCCCGATCAGGTGCTTCGGGGTCTGCACCGCGACCGCGTACTTCAGCCCGCTCTTGGGGTCGACCCAGTAGTTCGGGGTGACCGCGAAGCTGTTGGCCGTGGCGACGAGCACGTTGTTCGCCACGTCCCGCTGGGTCAGCCCCTGTTCCCCGACCCGGGTCTGGTCGACCGTCACGTGCAGCCGGGGGGCGTCGAGCACCTGGTGGATGTGCACGTCGACCGCCCCGGGCACCTGGCGGAACCGGGCCGCGACGGCCTGGGCGGCGGCGTACGTCGCCGCCCGGTCGAACCCGGTCACCTGCACGTCGATCGGGGCGGGGACGCCGAAGTTCAGGATCTGCGTCACGATGTCCGCCGCCTCGAAGTGGAACGCCAGGTCCGGGAACCGCTTGGGCAGCTCGGCCCGGAGCACCTTCACGTACGCGTACGTCCCCTTCGAGCGGTGCTCGGTCAGCCCGACGAGCATCTCCCCGTCGGCCGAGCTGATGATGTTGCTGTCCGTGACGGCGAGATTGATCCCGTCCGGGACGCCGATGATGTCGGTGATCGTCCCGCGGTCTTGCTCCGGGATCAGCTCCCGGACGGCGGCGGCGACGGCGCTGAACCGCTTCTCCGTCTCCTCGATCCGGGTGCCGGCCGGGGCGGTCACGTGCATCCGGATCTGCCCGGCGTCGACGGCCGGGAAGAAGTCCCGCCCGACGTGCGGCACGAGCAGGCCGGCCGCGACGACCGCGACGGCGAACGCCCCGAACACGCTCTTGCGGTGGCCGAGCGCCCAGTCGAGCCCGCGGACGTACCGGTCGCGGAACGCCTCGAACCGCCGCTCGAACCCGTGGTGGAACCGGCGGAAGAACCCGGGGTTCTCCTCGTGCGGGGCGTCCGGCTGGTTCGCCAACGCCTCGTCCCTCAGCAGGTACA
>JAQGHJ010000235.1 GCA_028288905.1 Phycisphaerales bacterium
CGAACCACCGGACGGTCGCCGCGGCGTCGAACGCGGCGAGGACGTTGCGGACGATCGGCTGCGGGCCGTTGAAGTCCCGGGGCAGCACCTCGTGGTGGGTGACGTTACACCGCCCGCCGCCCGAGACGAGGATCTTGGCCCCCAGCACCCGCGCCCCGTCGAGCACCACGATCCGCCGCCCCGGCGGCGCGGCCTCGGCGGCAAAGATCGCCGACGCCAGGCCCGCGGCGCCGCCCCCGACGATGGCCAGGTCCGCCCACTCTCCGTCCATCAGCGGACCTGCAACAAGAGGACCTTAAGGTACTGGAGTTCCCGGCAGGCCAGCGGGAAGGGGTGGTCGGCGGGCTGGCCGTAGACGCCGAGAACCACGGCCCGCCGGCGGGCCTTCGAGACGGCCGCCTCCGCGAGTTCGAAGAACATCTCCGACGAGACGTGGCTAGAGCAGGACGACAGGGCGATGATCCCTCCCGGCCCGAGCACCCGGAGGGCGGAGGTGAAGAGCGCCTGGTAGCTCGCGGTCGCCTTCTCGACGTGGCGCTCGGCCGGCGCGAACGAGGGCGGATCCACGATCACCAGGTCCCACGTCCGCTTCGCGGCCCGCGCGTCTTCGAGGAACTGGAAGGCGTCCGCGGCGACGGTGTCGTGCAGGTCGGCCGGGAGTCCGTTGAGGAGCCAGTTGCGGCGCGCGTCCTCCACCGCGGGCTTGGCCAGGTCGACGCTCGTCACTCGGGTCGCCCCGCCCGCCCCCGCGTAAACCGAGAACCCGCCGGTGTAGGCGAACAGGTTCAGCACCGACCGGCCCTTCGCCAGCTCGCCGATCCGCGCCCGGTTGTCGCGCTGGTCGAGGAAGAAGCCGGTCTTCTGGCCCTCCACGAGGTTGGCCCGGAAGCGGAACCCGTTCTCACGGAACTCGACGGCTTCCGCCGGCGCCGCACCCCGCACGGCCCGGCCGCGCGTCTTCGCGTCCGAGCGGAACTTGAGAAAGACGTCGGCCACCCCGGCCCGCTCGACCAACCAATCGGCGACCGCCTCGACGTCCCAGAACCCCGTCGGGGCGTCGCCGTCGAGCTTCAACACGGCGTGGCCCGCGTACAGGTCGCAGGTGAGCCCGGGGACCCCGTCCCCTTCGCCGTTGAAGAGGCGGAACCCGTCCGTCCGCCCGTCAACGAACAGCGTCCGCCGGAGGTCGAGGGCGGCTTGGAACTTGGACCGGATCAGCTCGTCGTCCAACTGCTCGCGCTCCAGGGCGCAAACGCGTACGGCGAGCGGCCCGGTCGGGTCGTACATGCCGAAGGCGAGGATCGACCCGTCCTTGTCCCAGACCAGAGCCCGACTCCCGGCCGGGGCGGGCGGGGTTTCCTTGAGCCAGTCCCGATAGATCCACGGGTACCCCTGCTTGAGGGTGCGCGTCCGGTCTCGCGCCAGTTTGAGCCGGACGACTTTCGCGGGGTCGGTGCGAATAAAGCTCATGGCGGCCGTGAAACGGGGACTCCGGACCCGGGCAACAGCTTTCCGTCCGTCCACTGTGCTGTCGGGGCCAACGAGTTGCAAGGCATGTCGCTGGGGCGGCATAGGGCGAACGGCCGGAACCAGGAACGGCGCAGCGGCGGTCAGCCGGGCGCGTCCGGGGCGAGGCCCGCGCCGAGCAGCCGGCCGAACCGGCGGGCGTCGTCCGCCCGGGGGATGTTGTTGAACATCACGTAGGCGTCGCCCGCCGCCGGCAGCATGTCGCGGAGGCGGCGGAGCTCGTCGTCGCTATAGACGTGCCGGCTCCCGGTGACCCCGTGCAGGCGGTAGTAGGTGAGACCGGCCGTCACCGTCGGGCCGACGAACGGGTCGACGACGTGCGTCAGCCCGTGGGCCGCGCACAGGCTTGCCACGACGTCGGCCGGCCACGGCCCCCGCGGCTCCCACAGCAGCCGCACGCCCGGCGGGCGGTCGATCCGCCGGAAGAACGATCCCAGGTTCGCGGCGTTCTCGTCCGTCGGCCGGAAGCTGGCCGGGCACTGGAACAGGATCGCGGTGGCCCCGAGGGTCGCGGCGCAGGCGGCGGTGACTCGCCAGCCCTCGTCGACGATCGCGGAGTCGCGAAACGCCCCCGCCCCGGCCCGCTCGCGAGCGTCGAGCGGCCGCCTGAGCCGACGGTACGTGGGGCTGGCCGCGGCGTGGGTAACGAGCTGCCAAGCCTTGATCGTGAATTGGAAACCGGCCGGGGCGGCGGCCCGCCAACGGCGCATGACGGCCTCGGCCGGCGGCTGGTAGAACGTCTGCTGCACCTCGACGACCGGGAACCGCCGCGGGTACTCCGCCATGGCGACCGTGAAGCCGCAGAGGCCAATCTTGACGGTGCGCACGCCAGCGATCATGACATGGACCGGGGCAACCGCGAACGGGCGAAGCGCGCGGGCGTGACCAAGGCACCCCCTCCCGGATCGACGGACAAAGAAGCCGCCGCCACGTCCCCCGCTACCGCGAAAGGCCTCGCTCCGCGGCACGAACCGGCATGGTGGTGGTCGCCGTACAGGTCGGGCGGACGCGGCCGGGGTACCGGAGCGAGAAGAACGCCCGGAACCGCAGCCCGTTCCGGTGGGCCGCGAAGTCCGCGCACAGCTCCCGGGCC
>JAQGHJ010000236.1 GCA_028288905.1 Phycisphaerales bacterium
GATTCCGAGCAGGTTCAGCCCGCCCGGCCCGCCGCCACCGATCCCGCCGACGCTCGCCCGGGCCTCGTCGCTGTACCGGTACCGGGTGTCCATCAGCCCGAACAGCATCAGCAGCCCGACCGGCAGCCCGGCCCCGCCCATGAACCCGATCGCGGCGAACACCGGCCGACGGTCCTTGTCCGGCTTGGCGACCGACCCGGTGTTCACCACCTTGGCCAGCACCGTCTGGTCCTTGCGGAACTGGAAGTCCCGCAGGTCGGTCGCGATCTGGGCGCTGAGGACGCGGTCGGCGGCGATGTCGGTCTGGGCCTCACGGATCTGGTTCCCGACCTCCCGGAGCCGGGCGGCCAGGGCCTGCTTCTTCTCGATCTCCGCCATCAACCGCTTTTCGCTCTCACGGAGGTAGGTCACGTCCTTCGGGACGAGGCTGCCGCTCATGCCGTCTAGGCCCCAGCGGATCACGTACTTTGAGGCGAGGTCGTCGGCGCGCTTGGTGATGACGGCGTTGAGATTCTCCACCTCGCGGCGGCGGTCCATCACGGAACTGTGCCGCTCGCCCAAGCGGGCGACCAGGCTCGTGACGACCAGCTGGATCTCGTTCCGGGCCTTGACGTTGTTCGCGATCGTGCTGTCGACCAGCGCCCAGTCCTCGGGGGTGACGGTGCGGAACCCGCCGGCCTTCGCCTGCTCGACCGCCGCGATCGACTCGCGGACCTGGCTGAGCACCTTCTCCTTGTCAACCAGTTCGGCCTCGATGTACCGGACCTGGGACGGGTCGCCGTCGCTCTGCTTGGCCAGGTTCTGGACCAGCTGCCCCTTCGTCGAGATCCGCTGCGCCACCTCTCGGTCGCGGGTTTTGAGGGCGGCGATCCGGGCGTCGAGGTTCAGCGCGTCAGCCTTGTCGTAGTCGGCCTTGTACGCGTCGATCAGCGACCCGACGGCGGCCGGGCAGACGGCGGCGGCGTCCGGGGCGTTGTCGGCGAACCCGACCGTGATGATCATCGTGCTGCCGCGGGCGGGGGCGACGGTCAGCTTGTCCTGGAACGCCCCGATGGTCGCCTCGTTCACCGGCCCGGGCCGGACCTTCTGCCACCGCGGGTCCTTCATGGCCTGCTTGACGAGCGTGTCGCTCATCAGCTTCGCCATCTGGGACTGGATGTACGCCGAGAACATCACCATCACCTTGTCGCCGTCCTGCTGGGTGATGACGGGGCGGATCTCGATCATGCCCTCGGCCTTCTGGGCCGGCTTCTGGCTGAGGTACCCGGCGACGGCGCCCCCGGCCGCCCCGACCAGCCCGAGGACGAACGCCAGCAGGTACCGCCCGCGGAGCAGCTTGTGCACCTTGCGGAGGGGATTCTCTTCGGCCCCGGCGGCCGGGCCGCCGGCGTGGAACCCGCCGAGCCCGCCGCCCATGCCGGGCACGACCGGCTGCATCGGGAGCCCGCCGCCGAGGGTGGAGAGTTGGATCTCGTTGCTCATCGAAGTTCTTCTCGCGTAGGCGGCCCGCGCCGAGCGGGACGCCGGCTCGCTGCGCGGGGTCGTCCGTCGTGCGGTTCGGTGGGTCCGGACGCGGTCCGGCACGGGGCCCATCGCTGGCCCGCGCCGTCGTCCCGACCCACCCTCATCTTCGGTCGATCCGCCCCCCCGCAGTAGCGCCGGGAGGCAGCCGATCTACAACCCAAAAAAAGGGCGGCCGGCAAGTTTGTTGCCGACCGCGTCACTTTACGATGTAAAGACGGCCCGTCAAGGCTAAATTCCCGCCGGCCCCAACGTCGCGATCACGCCGGCGTTGGCGGCGATCAACTGGGCGAACATCTTGTCCCGCCACGCCGGATCGCCGTCCCGCGGCTCCTCGAACACCACCTGGATCTGGGCCGACCCGTAGTGCCGGCGCTGGTAGTCGCCGCTGGCTTGGCGGACCGGGTCCATGTCCGGCACGACGCCCCGGCCCGGCAGCACGAAGAAGTTGTACACGACCGTGCGCGACGGGCGGAGCATTGACCCGGACTCGAAGTGGTACTCCATCCCGCTAATCGGTCCGGCCACGCCGGGGACGACCCAGGTCCGAGGGGTCTGCGACACCTGCGGCATGCCGTTGTTCGGGTAGCAGTTCGGCGGGTAGTGCCCACTCATGTAGGTCGGGTCCGTGCACTGGACGACGAGCAGCCGGACCGGGGCGTGGACCCGGTCGGAGGGGTTGCTGTACTTGCGGCAGAAGTGGGCGTTCGGCTTCAACAGCGCGATCGCCCCGGCCGGCAGCGGCTCGTCCCGTCCGGCCCAGTCGCCCACCGCGGCCGGCCACGCGTCGATCGCCGCCTTTGCCGCCCGGTGAAAGGGGGCCGCGTCCTGAGGCTTCGCGTGATTGCCGTTGTCCCAGACGACCCCGCCGAGCACGCCGAGGCAAAGGGCGGGGGCGGCGACGATGGAGAGGAAGGAGCGCATGGGAGGGGCAATAACGAAGCAAGAAGCTAGGAGCAAGAAGCGATGCCGAGGACAGAATATCCTACCCCAGCTCCCAGCTTCCGCCTTCTAGCTACGACGCGGCCGCCGGCCGCGTTAGGCCGCCAGCGTGTACTTCATCACCGGCACGGTCGCCCACCGTAGCAGGCGAATCACGCCGAGCAGGATCAGGAACGAGACGGGCAACATCAGCCACCCGCTGTAGTCGTGGAACGTCTGGCCGGCCGAGCGCGACCCGTACCCGTAGATCAGGGCGTTGGGCACGATGCGCACGACGTTGCACAAAATCGCGCTCGCCGGGCTGGCCAGCAGGACGATGAACCGCACCGCGTTCCGCAGCGGCAGCCCGAAGCTGAACGCGTACGACACCAGGATCAGGGCGAATACCATCCGCAGGCCGTTGCAGGCCTCGACGATCATCACCTCTTCGTGGTTCACGACGAGCTTGCACCCCTCCCGCAGGACCGGGACGCCGGCCACCTCGAGCACCGCCTGCGAAACTTCCGCCGTCCACGTCTGGAGCGGCTGGGCAATCTTGATCCGGTAGTGGGGCGGTACGGGGACGAGGAACAGCAGCACTGCGACGGCCGGGAAGAACCGGAACAGCGCGTGCTTGCCGAGCACCGACAGCAGGCACCCGACGAGCACCATGACCGCCCCGGCGTGCCACAGCGTCTGGTACCCGCGGTAGTAGCCCAGCGCGTGGACCGACCACCCGCACAGGGCGACGGCGACGCCGATCGGCGTGCCGATCGGCTTGCAGTGGCGGATCCGCAGCCGGCGGGCGAACACCATCCACAGCGCGACGATCGGGACGAGGAAGATGTGGCTGTACTCGGCCTCGTTGTACGCCAGCGAAAACATGTCCCGCCACGCGTCGCCGGTCGCAAGCACGCCAAGGGCCCCGAGCCCCGCCGCCGCCGCCACGTGGGTGTAGGTCCACCGCTCGATCCGCAGCCGCCGGAGCGGGTGGTAACGAGCCGTCCGCCGGCTCGGCAGGGAGGCGGAGCCGAGCGGGGCGAGGTTGGTGGGGACGGCGGTCATAGGGAAGTAGTTAACAGTCCTTTGTCCTTGGGCCCTATCACACGGCCCCCGAAACGGGTGGTGTCGCACGACTCGACGACCCCCGTTCACCCCGCCTCGCGCCGCTGACAATGGATCAAGGACGAAGGACCAATGACCTATCGAAATCACCACGCCGCTGCCACGGGCATCGGCATCATCCGGGGGGCGGCCGTGACGTAGCGGTCAACTGTGGTTTGGTCGGCCCGGACGGCGGCCTCGCCGCAGACGAGGGACCGGACCACGACGGCGCCCGCCTCGATCGACGCCCCGTCCAGCACGACCGAGTCGTGGATGCGGGCGCCGGGCGACACCCGCGCCCCGGGCTCGACCAGGGCGAACGCCGGCGACCAGTCCTCGGCCAGTGGGTCGGTCGTCATCGATTTGCCGGCCCGCCGTCGGTGGTGGAGCCGCAGGGCACGAAGGTAGTCCTCCAGCCCGCGGATCGGCAGCCCGGTCGGGCGGCGGCGGCGCATCACGCGGACGTCGAACCGGGCGGCGATGCCCGGCATCGCCTGCTCCTTCATGTCGTGGTAGCCGGCCGTGTTGATGTGCCGGACCGTCTTGCACGCCAGCAGCTGCACGCCGCTCGGCGTCCCGTCGTCGTGGGCGACGAGGTTCACGTCCCCGCCCTGTTTGGCCAGGGCCGCGGTGATGGCCGCCAGCGGGTCCAGCAGCACCTGGCAGGCGTTGGCGACGAGCACGAAGTCGTCGTCGGCGTAGTCGGCCGTCACGTCCCGCAGCACGCCGGCGGTGCCGCGGTACTCGCTCAGGTCCTTCTCGACCCGGAACGTACCGAAGTACTTGTCGGCCGCGCTGACCGGCTCGCGGGCGGCGCGGTTGACGAGTACGCGGACGGGCAGCTTGTCCAGCCCGGCGAGTCGGGCCACCTCGCCGCCCTGGGCCAGCCAGAAGTTCAACAGCGACCCGTGCTCGTCGTCCAGCGGCATGTCCAAGACCGAGCGGCCGGTGGCGGCCGACAGCGGGCTGGGGCGGACCGCGCCGCCGAGCAGGATCAGCGCCCGGAGCCGCTTGAGGATGTCGTCGACCGAATGGGTCGTCCCGCGGGCGGCGCGGGAGGCCTGGGGTTGCGGCGCGGGAACGTGGGAGGCAACGGCGTCGGACACGAGTACCGGGTCGGTAGCAAGAAGGGCGGCGATCGCGGCCGGTTCGCGGTCGCCGCCCGACGCGAGGGCATCCCCCGCCGTCAATGTGGCGCCGACGGGCAGGGCGACCGCGACGTCACGGGCCACGAGCGACGCTGTGGCGGCCGCCGGCTCAGGGGCGGACGCATGCGGAGCGGCGGCTGGCGAATGTGCCACGGCCGCGGCACCCGTCTCTGGAACGTCGGTACCCGACTGCTTCGGCCGGCCGAGCCGATTCGGCACCCCGCGGTACGCCGCCGCCGCCAGCAGGCGGAGGGCGAACGGGACGCCGGACACGAGGTACCGTTTCCACAGCTTGCTCGGCTCGTGGACCAGCCGGTGGACCCACTCCAGGCCGGTCCGCTGCATCCACCGCGGGGCCCGCGGCGTTTGGCCGGCCAGGAAGCTGAACGAGTTGCCGACGCCCAGCCACCACGCCCGCGGCAGGGCCGACCGCAGCCGGACGGTCGTCCGCTCCTGCTTCGGCGCGCCCAGCGCCACCCAGACGATGTCCGGGGCGGCGGCGGTGATCGCCTGTTCCAACTCGGCCCATAGCTTTTCGCTGTGCTCGAACCCCATCGGGGGGACGTGGATGCCGGCGATGCGCAGGTGGGGGAACTTAGCCCGCAGCACGGCGGCGGCCCCGTCGGCGGCTCCGGGGGACCCGCCGAGCAGGAAGATGGATCGCCCGCGGGCGGCGGCCGCCGCGTTCAGCGTCGTGATGAGGTTCGACCCGGCCACCCGCTCCGGCACCCGGTCGCCCTGAAGCCGACCGGCCCAAAGGACCGGCATGCCGTCCGGCACGGCCAAGTCGGCCTCCGACACCAAAGCATCGAACTGGAGGTCCCGGCGGCACCGGTAGAGGTAATCTAAATTGACGGTGCAGACCATGCCGCCGCGGCCGTCGTCCAACTCGGCCAGGATGTGCTCGATCACGTGGGCTTCCGTGATCGCGTGGAGTTCTACGCCCTCGATGTCGACCACGGGAAGGCGGGCGGCCCGGGGCGACTGGACCGCGCGACGACGGGCGGGCCGCCGGGACGTCTGCCGAGCAGACGGCCCGGCGACCTCCCCTTCCCACGACGGTTCATCGTACCGACGGAACATAGCCATCCGATTCTTCCTTCGTCCGGTAACGACTCAATAGCCCTAAAGCGACCTTACCCGCAAACTCATCCCGCGGCAGTACCGTCAAAAATACCTGACAACGCGAGCGGCCCTTAGTCAGTAATTCGCCAGTAATTCGTCTTTTATGGCTTGATAAATCGTTATTTCTAAGCACAGGCACAACATCACATGGTCCAGGTCGTTACGGTCTAATATCGGATTCGCATTGGCGTTTTGCAATCCAGCCTTGCTGCTTAGCGGCAGGCAAAGTCGGTGCCGAGTTCGCTCCGCTCGTTACTCTGGCGACACCTTCTCGGCGGAATGCTTTTCAGGTGCTAATTTCAGCGAAATTACCGAACTGGGCAGTTTCTAGTATCAAAATTTCTACTTCTTGCGAAGATCTTTCGCAGGGCAGTACGGGGAAAGTGACTTACGCTTTTGGCGACTTTGTGGCTAAGCCGTTCCAAGCCTTTTCTTGGTGAGCATTTAACTCACGCGTCGCCTTGGTCTTTCCGCGCAGCAAGCACTGCCATTGGTACGAACGCAGAAAGTCCCGGAACTGGTCGTTGCCGTATCGGGGTTTCCGATGGAGCATGCTCCGAAGGTAGCCCCACATCATCGCCATCGAGCCGACCACAACCGGCGGGTGGAACATACGGAAGGCGCAACTCGCCGCCAAGTAGGCGACGCCCGTTCCCATGTACCACTGACCTACGCCGTGCCGAACGCGGCCCGTCCACCAGTTCTTGTGGCTCGTGCCCATCGGCCGGAGGTGCTCAAAGTTGAGCTTGGGGTCGTCCCAGCTGACAGCCACCCACCCGAGCATCCGACAACGGTGGCAATCGATACCGTCCCACATTAGTTCTCGGACGAACCCGCCAATCTGCTTGAAACAAGCGGTCCGGTAGAACTTCACCATCCCGACAGACGTTTCGTCGCCGCACTTTTCCGATATTTCTTGCCCATCCTTGGTGTAGTAGGGCTTGCCACTGGCGGTGCCGATGCGCGGGTCAGCTTCCATCCGACGCATCAATTCCTCGAAATAGCCGGCGGGCAGGTCGAGGTCGAGGTCGATTTTGGTGACGTAGTCGAAATCGTCCGGGTTGATCGTGTCGTACCCGGCGTAGAAGGCGTCGATCACGCCGCCACCGAGCTTGCGGTCGCCGCGGTCCCCGCGGGTAACGACGCGGATCCACGGGTAGCGGGCCGCGTACTCGGCCAAGATGGCCGGCGTCTCATCCTTCGACCCGTCGTCAACGATCACCCACAGGGTGGGGAGAACGGTTTGCGCGGCCACGCTGTCGAGGGTCCGTCGGGCGTACTTTGCCTCATCCCGGCACGGCGTCACCAGCAGGTAGCGGCGGGGGGCAGCGGGCGCGTTCGGCGTGTCGTTCGCTGCAATTTCGGCGTTCATGCGGGTACGTCCACGCTCGGGCGGTCGGGGGGCTTTGCTCGCGAGTGACAGCATGGCGGTCTCCAGAGGGTCTGTCACCCGATATCGACAATTCTACGGCCAGACTGCGACATCGCGCGGACGCCCCGCGGCGGCGCAGAGCAGGCGCTGCCGCGACCGGCCCCTTAACCCCTTTGATGTCTCGACGTTGCCGCTCGTGGGCGGCATGACGGTCGCACCGCGTCAGGCGGACAGTGCCCGCTGGGTCGGGGCGACACGGGGTGCCGTCCGTTCGGCAGGGCAGCCAGTAGCGTCACCAGGGACCGCCGGACGGATCGGCAACACTTCACCCTGGAGGGCGGCCGTTAGCACGGCTCCGAGGCGGGCGGCCTCGGCGTGGATGTCGAACTCGGCCAGGACCTTCTCGCGTCCTCGCCGGCCGAACTGCAAACGCAACTCAGGGTCGGCCACCAACGCGGCGACGGCCGTCGCCAGCGCGGCCGGGTCGCCGGGCGGGACCAGCATACCGTTCACGCCCGCCTCGACCAACTCGGGGATCCCCGCCACCTGGGTGGCCACCACCGGCACCCCGGCGGCCATCGCCTCCATGAGCACGACTGGCACGCCCTCGGCGAAGCTGCCCATCACGAATACGTCCGCTTCCCGGAGCAGTTCGCGGACTTGGGCCTGCGACCGGTACCCGAGGAAGACGACGTTTGACGCGATCCCGAGCCGCTCGGCCTGGGCCGTCAGCCGGGCGCGGTCCGGCCCGTCGCCGGCCAGCGTGAGCCGGACGTCCGGGTGAATCTTGGCGACGGCCGCCACCGCGTCCAACAGCACCGGCAGCCCCTTCACGCCGGCGAGCCGGCCGACGAACAGCAGCCGGTGGCCGACGCCCTCGTGCCGGGCCGGCTCGAACAATGCCGGGTCGACGCCGCAGTGGACGACGTGCATGCGGGCCCACTTGTCCTGCGGGCCGAAGATCATCCCCTGGCTGCGGCAGAAGTGGCTAATGCAGGCGACGAACAACGCCCGGCGGATCTTCTCGTCGAGCCGCCAGTACTTCGGCTCGAAGAACTCCATCGGGCCGTGCATCGTGAAGCTGAACGTGAACCCGCCCATCTCGGCCGCCAGCATCGCGACCGAGCAGGACGAGTTGCTGAAGTGGTTGTGCAGGTGGCTGAGGTCTTGGCGTTTGACCTCCCGGGCCACCACGCCCGCCTCGACGAAGTACGCCGCCTGCCACACCAGCGCCTTGAGGCCGGCCGGACGGACGGTGAGGGCGGTCTTGACCGCCCGCAGGTACCGCCCGGGCGAGGCGGCGAACACCTTCGCGTGAGCCGCCAGGATCTTGCCGGCCCGCGGCGGGAACACGTAGTACGTCCGCTCCAACTCCGCCTGGGTCTCCGGCCCGACGTTCTCCTTGTTGTGCGGCTTGCGGACCGAGAACGTCTGGACGTGCGTCCCCCCGGCCCGCAGCGCGGCCACCTCCCGCTGGATGAACGTGTCGGTCGCGCGCGGGTACTCGCCCGTCATGTAGGCGACGCGGAGTTTGGTGGCAGGAGTGTTCATGTAGGGTCCGCCTTGGCGGACGCGGGACGTTTCGGAGGAGAGAACGCGACGCGAAGGCGCGAGGACCGCGAAGGCGGACGCGAAGAAGACAAACTTACGATCCGAATTCCTAGCGTCCGCCTTCGCGGTCTTCGCGCCTTCGCGTCGCATGATCCCCGCTGTCCTACGCCGCGCCGCGGATGGCCGTCAGCGCCGCGTCGTGGCTCGACAGGCTGCGGTCCAGGGACTCGGCCAGCGTGAACCGCGGCCGCCACGGGATCGCTCGCTTGATGCCGGCGTTCGTGTACCGGAGCGGCTTGGCCCGTGCGGCGAGCCGACTGGGGACAAGCACGCCCGGGACCTTCGCCTTCCCGCCGCACGCCCACCGGTTGAACAGCTTCGCCGCGTTCGCCGTCAGCCAGGCGAGCGAGTAGGGGACCGGCACGACGAGCGGCCGCCGGGGCTCCCGTTTCCGCAGCAGCGCCACGTACCGCCGCTGCGTGGGCGTCTCGTCGTCGACGACGTTCAGGATCTGGTTCTTCGCCCCGTCCGCGTCGGCCGCGGCCACGATGGCCTCGGCGCAGTTCTCGACGTACGTCAGCGGCACCCGGGCCCACGCCCCGATGCGCAGCCACACCCGCTTGCCCTTGGCCCCGAGCCGGGCGGACCACAGGTTCCCGCGGCCGAAGATGACGCCGGGCCGCAGGACGGTGAACACCCAGTTCCGCTCCGTACACCACATCCGGACTAGCCGCTCCTGGACGAGCTTCGTGTGGGCGTACTCGTCCCGATCGAACGCGTCGGCCTCGACGGGCGAGAACTCGTTGACGGTCGAGAAGTACGGCACCTTCATGTAGTCGTACACGCTGAACGAACTGATCGAGACGATCCGGCGGACGTTCGCCTCTTCCATCGCGGCCAGCAGGTTCTCGGTCGCGACGACGGTCCCGCCGTACTGGGCGTACATGTCGCCCGCCTTGGCCGCCGCCAGATGTAGGACCGCGTCGACGCCCCGGCAGGCGTCGGCCAGCCCCTTGCGGCGGCGGAGGTCGGCGTGGGCCAACTCGATCTTCGGGTGGTCGGCCCATCCGTTCCGCTCGGCGTCGGCCGCCGACCGGATCATGGCGCGCACCGTGTGCCCCCGCCGCAGCGCCTCGGCCACGACGTACTTCCCGAGGAACCCGTTGGCACCGGTGATGAGCAACTTCATGGGAAGAAGAGAGGAAGAGGGGAAGAGCGGAAGTAGGCAGTACGACGCGGACGGCTTCGACTTGAGGCGTTTCGGCTCCTACTGCCTACTTCCCCTCTTCTACTCTTCCTCTCTGCTAGACGCGATTCGCGTCTAGCAGCAGCGCGTCGATCAGCCGGCTGGCCCGGTCCATGTCGGCGTACGTCACGGGCGGCTCGGCCCCGGTCCGCAACGCCTCGTACGTCCGGCCGAGGAACGTGCCTAGGCCCTCGTACGGCGTGTGCTGCATCACCTTGTTCCGGAACCCGCGGACGGCGCTGGCCATCATGCCCCAGCCACTCACCCACTGGTTGACCAGCGGCGACAACTGCTGCCCGCCCTTGCGCGGCACCACCACGCGGAGGTACGGCTGGAATAGGTCTGTCTCGGCCCAGCCGTCGGTCCCGCGGACGGTGACACCAAACGTGTCCGGCCCGGCGTGGGTGGTGAACCGGATGCGGGCGTGGACCGGGCCGGCGATCACGAGGGCGTCGAGGTCGTCCCACTTGAACAGCGGCTCGGCCCCGTGCTTCGACCAGCCGGCGGCCACCCGGAAGTCCGGCGTCCCCGGCTCGACGGTCGGCGGCAGGAACCGCAGGGCGAGGTAGCACAGGTGCGAGATGAACTCGTGCAGCACGCCGGCCGGCAGGTTGTGGCTCGGGTGCGGCATGGCCGTGTCGGCGTACCGGCCGGCCTTGCGAATGCCGCCGAGCACCATCCGCACCTCGACCTCCCGCACCTCGCCGAGCTTGCCGTCGCGGGCGAGCTTCTCGATCGCCAGCACCGGCTCGTTGAACCGGTAGTTGTGGTCCTCGACGAGCCGCAGGCCCTTCGCTTGGGCGAGCCGCCACAGGTCCAGGAACTGCTGCCGGTGCGGGGCGATCGGCTTCTCGCACACGACGTGCGCCCCGGCCGACAGGGCGTCGGTCACGATCCCGACGTGCGTGTGCGGCGGGGTCAGCACGTGGACCACGTCCGGCCTTGCCTGCCTGAACATGGTCGCCGCGTCCGTGTAGGCGGCCGCCGCCTTGAACTTGCTCGCGGCGTACTTCGCCAGTGACGGGGACAGGTCGCACACCCCGACCAGCTCGGCCCGCGGGTCGGTCGAGAGGAACTTGAGATGTTCCTCCGAGATCTTGCCCGTCCCGATGACGGCGGCGCGGAGCGGCCGACCCCCGGTCGGCTCTAGGCCGGCGAGGGCAAGACCGACCGGCGCGGCCGAGGCGGCGGGGGTTACGGCGGGGGTGTCGATGAGGGTGGGCATAACGCAGCCCAAGCAGGCTGTACTGATTGTAACGGCGGCTGGCGGGTGGAACTTTAGAGGATGGGCTGCCGGGCGTCGAGCATTCTCGCGGGCGGACACGCGACGCGAAGGCGCGAAGTCCGCGAAGGCAGACGCGAAGAAGACAAATCAGGACTTCTCATCGTCGCGGCTGCCTTCGCGGTCTACGCGTCACATGTCCGCCCGCAGGCGGCCGGAGAACGCTACTTCGCCCGCCCCGGCACGACGCGGGCGGGGATGCCGACGGCCGTGGCGTACGGGGGGATGTTGTGAAGGACTACGCTCATTGCCCCGATCTTCGCCCCCTTGCCGATCCGGACGTCGCCGAGCACCTGGGCGTACGCCCCGAGTTCGACGTCGTCCTCTAGCACGGGGACGGGGCCGTCCGGGAACCGGTTGCCGATTGTCACGCCCTGGCGGAGGACGCAGTTCGCGCCCATCACCACGTCCTTGTGGACGAAGATGTTGCCGAAGTGGTGAATTTTGAGCCCCGGCCCGACGGCCACGCTCTTGGGGATGCTGATGCCGGTCAGCGTCTCGGCGATCCGGTAGCAGAGCCAGTACCGCTTCTCGGCCAGCCGGCGGAACAGCCCCGGCTTGCGGCGGTCGACCCGCCGGCCGAACCGGTAGACGGCGATCGCCCAGATCGACTGCTCCTTGAAGAACGGCCGGCGGGGGTAGCGGGCGAGGTCGGCTTGGAAG
>JAQGHJ010000239.1 GCA_028288905.1 Phycisphaerales bacterium
ACCCAGTCGACCCCGGCCGAGCGGTTCCTCCGCGACGTCCGGGCCGACGCCGCCGGGTCGCTGGCCGGGTACATCCGCAACTACGAGACGACCCGGGCGAAGGTGCTGGGGCTCCCGATGTACGGCCAGGACCAGACCGGGCAGTTCGCGGAGGTCCCCCGGGGGCCGGGCGAGCTGACGCTGCAGCAGCGGCTGGACGCGATCGGGGCCGGGCTCGTCCCGCTCCTGACCGACAACGCGGCGCCGAAGGCGATGATCGAGACGCTCGCGAGGGCCAAGGCCGGGCAGCTCGGCGGGCTCGACGCGGTCGACCCGCAGGGGGAGTGGGCGTTCCTGCTGGCGTACCGCCGCCGGGACCCGCTGAGCGGGGCCCTGGTCCGTGGGGAGGACGGGGAGCCGGTGTGGGAGCTGCCGGGGCTGCCGTTCGTCGTCCAGCGGCCGAGCAAGGTGCCGGGCAAGCAGGCCGCCGTTTACTCCGTCAACATCGCCGTCGGCCCGGACGGCCGGGGGACGGCCGCGTTCACGCTGCTGAACCCGGACGTCGCCGGCGTCGTGGCCGGCGGCGGCGACCCGCTCTGACCTGGCCATGTACCTCGGCCCCTCCGACTTCGCCGGCCCGCACGACGCCGTCGCGTACGACGCGGCCGGGCGGGCGTGGAACGGCACCGTGTACGTCGACCCGCCGGCCGACTCGGCCGCGTCGATCGTCGCGTACAGGGTGCCGGCGGTGCTCAAGGGCATCGGCCGGTGGTACGGCGAGCTGCCGGCCGGGGCGGCAAGCTGGGAGCTGCGGGCCCGCGGGGGGACGTGGGGCACGTCGTCGGTGGAGGCGTACGGGGCGGTGGACGCCCAGGCGATCCGGGTCGTCCAGCCTCAACCCCCGCGGACCGTCCGACCCACCGAGTCCGATTCGTGATCACCGTCACCCTCGACTTCGACCCGCCGGACGTCCCGGACGCCGTCCGCACCACGGCGGTCGTGACGGCCGCCGGCGACCCCGTCTCCGGCCTCGCGTACCCGATCGCCTGGACGGCCGGGGCCGGCGGCGCGTGGTCGTTCGCCTTCGCCGAGGCCGCCGGGCCGACCGCGTACCGGTACACCGCCGTCGCCACGTACGGGGGCGTGGACACCGCGGCGTTCGACGGGACGGCAACGACCGGCGACTTCGTCGGCCGCATCGCCGCCGCCACCGACCTGCGGGCCCGGTTCGGCCCGGCCAACGTGGCCGGCTGGTCGGCCACGGCGAGCAACCCGTCCGGTCTCGCCCAGGCCGAGGATCCCGCCGCCGTGCGGGCGTCGATCGAGCACGCCGAGGACGAGGTCGAGTCGCTGTTCGCCGGGTCGGTTTACGCCGTGCCGTTCGTCCCGACCGGCGGGCGGATGCCGGCCGTGCTCGTCGACGCGGTCGTGGTGATGGCCGCCTACCGGCTTTACACCCAACGCGGCCTGCGGGACGCCAAGGTCGGCGGCGACCTGTCGGCGCTGCGGCGGGACGCCCTCGACGCCCTGAGCTTGTACGCCGGCGGGGCCCGGCACTTCGCCGCCCTGCGGCAGCGGGACGGGTCGGCCGGGCTGGCCGTGACGGTCGTCGAGCCGGGGGCCAACCGGATCTCGGACGGGGCCGCCCTCGCCCCGGCCGGCCAAGACCCCGAGGCAGGCCGCCGGCTGATCCCCGGCGTCGGCTGGGTGAGGACGAACTGACGTGCCGACCCGCCCCCGCAAACCCGCCCCCGCACCGGCCAAGCGGCCCGGCCACAAGAAGGGCGGGCCCAAGACGCCCGAGGGCAAGGCGGTCGTCGCCAAGGTCCTGGCGGAGCACGCGTTCAAGCCCGGGCCCGACTCCCGCCGGGCCCCGGGCCGCCCGTCCGGCGGCCTGTCCGTCCTGGAGTGGTCGAACGCGCTGGCCGACGCGACCGAGGCCGAGCTGGCCGCCGCCGCGGGTGACGCCGACGCCCCCTGGTCGAAGCGGACGGCCGCGGCCCGGATGCTCCGGACGCTGGAGGCCGGCGACCTGGCCGACTTCGGGCCGGTGCTCGACGGCACGATGACGCTGGCCGACCTGCGGAAGTCCGGGGTGAACACGGCCGTCGTCAAGAAGTGCAAGACCCGGACGCACACGGGCGACGGCGGCGGGACCGAGGTCGAGCGGGAGGTCGAGCTGCACGACCGGGCCGGCGACGAGTACGACCGCGTGCTGGACCGGATGTACGGCCGGGCCCGCCAGTCCGTCGACCACAAGCACGACCTGGCCGACGCCGTCCGGGCGGACCTGACCGCCGTCCTCGATGCGCTCCGCGACCCCAAGGCCGCCGCCCTCGCATCCGCTCTTGGCGAACGCCTGGCGGAGCAACCCGGCCCTGCTGGCGCACCGCCTGACTGACGGCCGGTTCACGCTCCCGCCGCACATCCGGCACCTCGGCCGCAAGCTCGTCGACGTCGCGCTGGGCCGGTGCCCGCGGCTGGTGATCAGCGAGCCCCCGCGGCACGCCAAGAGCACCCTGGCCAGCCACTGGTTCCCGGCGTGGTACCTGAGCCTGTTCCCGGCCAACCGGGTCATGCTCGCAGGGTACGAGGCGACGTTCGCCGCGGCGTGGGGCCGGCGGGTCCGGAACACGATCGAGGCCCACGGCCGGACGCTCGGCGTCGGGCTGTCGGCCGACTCGGCGGCCGCCGACGCGTGGGAGACGACCGCCGGCGGCGGGATGCGGACGGCCGGCGTCGGCGGGCCGTTCACCGGGCACGGCGGCAACGTCCTGATCGTCGACGACCCGATCAAGAACTCGGAGGAGGCGAACAGCCAGACGATCCGGGACAAGGTGTGGGACTGGTGGCTGAGCACCGCCCGCACCCGGCTCGAGCCCGGCGGGTCGATCCTGATCGTCATGACCCGGTGGCACGAGGACGACCTCGTCGGCCGCGTGCTCGGCCAGGCCGACGACCACCCGGACGGCGTACCGTGGGAGGTGCTCCGGCTCCCGGCCCTGGCCGAGGCGAACGACCCGATCGGCCGGGCCCCGGGCGAGGCGCTGTGGCCCGACCGGTACGACGCCGCCGCCCTGGCCGCGATCCGCCGCGACGTCGGCGACTACGTCTGGGACGCCCTGTACCAGCAGGCCCCGCCCAGCCTCGCCGGGAACGCGGCGTACGCGAAGTTCAGCACCGAGCCGTACCCGGCGGGCAACGTGGACGCGGGGCTGCGGCTCGTGCCGGACTGGCCGCTGCAGCTGTCGATCGACTTCAACCGCGTCCCCGGGATGCACGGGGTCGTCGGCCAGCACTTCCCGCACGAGGACTGCCTGACGGCCGTGGACGAGATCCACAGCCCCGGCATGACGATCATCGGGATGCTCGCCGAGCTCAAGCGGCGGGTCGACGCCGAGTACGGCGGGTGGCGGTGGCCGCACCTGGAGGTGTTCGGCGACGCCAGCGGCCGGATCACGTCGATGCGGGACGGCAAGAGCTCGTGGGACGCCGTCGAGGTCGAGCTGAGGCACCACGGCATCCCGTACCAGCTGTGCGTGCCCCTGACGAACCCCGGCGTCGTCAACCGGGTGAACGCGTTCAACTACGCGCTGAAGACCGCGGACGACCGGATCCGGTACCGGGTGAACCCGGGCGGGTGCCCGCGGCTCGTGAAGGACTTCAAGGCGATGCGGTGGGACGGGAACGAGCTGTCCAAGCGGGACCGCCGGATCTCGCACAGCTCGGACGCCGAGGGGTACCGGGTCTGGCAGCTCGCCCCGATCCAGGACGTCGGGCTGACCGGGGCCCCGACCCTGGTCGCCGGCGGCGGTGACGGGGCGTACGGCGGGTACTGATGGCGACCAGCAAACCACCCGTCGGCGAGCGGACCGGGCCCCAGGCCGCCGGCGACCTGCTCGGCGGGGCCGCGCTCGGCGGGTTCGCCGCCGGCGGCGCGGCGCTGCTCGCCCCGGCCGGCGCGACGCCCGGG
>JAQGHJ010000255.1 GCA_028288905.1 Phycisphaerales bacterium
TACCCCGCCGGCCCATGAAAGGAGCGGGACGGCCGAAGCCATCCCCCTGTCACGCTGCCACCGGAGCGAGCCCGCGTCAGCCGATCAGCCCGACGACGTCCTCAACGGTAAGTGAAGGCCGGGGTGATGCAGGAGGACCTGTCGGCGGCCGGGGCGGCGCAGGGGAACCTGTTCGACCGGGTGGACCGCGGGCAGCCCGGGCGACTGATGGGGGTGATAGACGCGATCAACGACCGGCTTGGAGCGGGGACGCTGCGCGTGGCGGCGTCGGGGCTGGACCGGGCGTGGGCGACGCGGTTCGAGCACCGGACGCCGGCGTACACGACGCGGTGGGCCGACGTGGTCCGCGTCCGGACATGACGGTCTGGCCGTAGCAGGTCGTCGGCAAGATCAGAGTAACGATGACGCTGCGTCACTGAAACGCTGTGCATCATGCCTTCAAAAAGCGGAGCGCCTTGATGAGGCGTTCGGCGTTGACGACGGACATCCGGCAGTCCCTCTCCGCGTCCCACTTTGTCAGCAGCCCTTTCTGGCGGATGGCTGCCCACGCGGTGGCGGTCAGCTTGCGACGGTGCGAGCCGGCCACGGGCGTGTGGGCAGCAAAGTTACGTCCGTCCGGCGTCCGCATGGGTGTACGGGTCCAATCCCGTACCTCGACCAACTGCGACCACCCGCAAGTCTTGTCGAAGAGGATGATGCGGTCGCCGATCGAGAGCGACGGCAACCGGGCCGTGACCATTCCCCACTTTCGGCGACTCCAACTTGTCTCCTCGCGCAACGCCCGTTCGGTACGGGCCGACATGAAGCCGTGTACGGTCATGCGGAAATACCGAGGTCTGCGACCTCGACTCGCGTGGGTGGCCGGCGCTTTTGCCGACGTCAACGCCGCGTCGAGGGTGATAGGGACGACGCCCGGTTCTCCGCTACCCGCCGGGCGTGCCTCCGCATACGCGTCGATCAGCGTGGCCGAGAGGGGTACGGCAGACGCCCATGCGGCCTCAAAGAATTGCCGGAACATCAGCGCCTTTGATGACCGTGCGGGCACGGCGAACGCGGCGTTCAGTTCCCCCGTCTCCGTCAGCCCGTCGCCCGTCAAGTTCGACGAGCCGACGACGGCGGTGAGGGTCGTTCCGCGGGTGATGAGGTACGCCTTACAGTGGAAACGCGGGTCGATCGCAATTCGCGAGCGGAAGTGCTTCGGATGCCGACGTTCCCCGTCGAGCAGCGCACGGAGCGCCGCCGGTTCGGTCACCCATCCGTAAAAGCCGGTCAATACGCGGACCCGGCCGTCGACAGCGAGTAGTCGTTGGAGGAGTGCATCCAACCCCCGCCGTGTCACGAACGCCGCCGCCAAATCCGCCGCACATGCCCCGTCCAGCGCATCGGCAAGGAACGCCAACAGGTTGTTCGGTCCGGCGTTGTCGATGAGCCCGATCAAGCGCGGACGGACGTCGGGGTTGGACATAGGCCCAAGGATACTTGCCGGCATCAGTCAGTGACGCAGCGTCACTGGTGCTGCGCCTTGGGCGGCGGGAAGTGGAAGCACAGCACGGCCACGCGAACGCGGTGAGCGGGATCGCCGGGCAGGTGAAATTCGAAGTCGTACCAGCCGTCCGCCATCTTTTCGCCCGCCGCTACACAGCAAGGGTGCGTCTCGGAAATCGCCTCGACCTGCTTTATCACCGGCGCGATCTCGCGGTTCGGAACGAACAGCAGCACGGCCACCCGCGCGTCCCGCCACGTCGCGTACCCGAGGGCTTGGTCGATCGTCGCGTGCAGCAGCTTGGGGCCGCCCCACACCTTGCACTCCGCCAACAGGACGCGGTCCCCGTTGTGACGGACGAGCATGTCCGTTTTTCCGGTCTTGTTGAACGTCTCGGCCGTGGCGCTCTGGAAGTGAGTAGACAGCACGCCGAGCAGGTAATCGCGCAGGGCCTCCTCGTCCTTACCCGCGTACGTGCTCGGGTGCGACTCCATGTGACAGCCCGTACCGTGCAGCGCCCGGAGCGCCTTGTGATAGGCCGCGGCCGCGTCCGGCGGTTCTCCGGATGACCCCGCAGGTTCGACCGCCCCGCGTTCGGGCGACCCGACGACGACGCTCGTAGCCGGCGGCAGGTCGCCGTCGAGGCGTGCGACCCCTTTTGCCACGACGCCTCCCGAGCCGTCAGGCCCGCCCGCGGCGAGGTCGAATAAGTGCTTGTCCACGGGTCCTCGGAAGTCGCACTGCGCGAGTTCCCCTTCGGACGTGAGCCGCAGTCCTTCGAAGTCGCCAGCTACGATCCCGCACCCCGCGCCGGCGTGGCCGCGGGACGCCAAGAGGTGCTTGACCTGCTCGCCAAGGATGCGGCCGTAGTCGCCGGTGACCCGCCACACCACCGAGATCGGGGCCGCCCCTTGAGGGGTAAGCGTGACGGGCAGTCGTGCCTCGACGAGCCCCGCCCGTACCAGTCGCGTCACTGCCTGCTCGTCCTTGTGTGACAAGCTGTCCGAAGTCGGGCGGACCCAACGGCTCGACAGCTTGAGCACCCATTCCGCGACGGCGAGTTCGTAAGGCGTCATCCGCCCTCCCGGTACGCTGTCCCGCCGGTCGACTGCCGCGTTTGGCCGGCGGGAGGAGCCGGCGGGCGGCCGCGCCAAAGGTGGGACGTCCAACGACGGGCTGGCTTTCGACGGGTCGGCTCCGGTTGGTTCCCCGTCGTGCGGTCCAACGTTCAGATGATTCCGAGCACGGGTCGTCGGTCCGTCGGGCGTGCTGTCCTCCGTGTGCCGCAGCCACATGCGGAGCACGCGAACGATTTCCAGACGCCAGTCGGCGTCCAATCCGCCGCCGCCGAACGCCATCCACCGCCCGCGTTCGCGGCGGTACCCCTGCAAATGGAGCGTCATGCTCGCGTTGGATTCGGGTGCGGTGTAGCGGACGAACGTGCTGCTGACGTCGCCGTCGGCCCCGTCCCCCGCCTCGCGGACCATGTCAACGTAACCTTGATGTTGGATAGGCGGCGGATAACCAAGTTCACTGGCGGCACGAGCGATCTGCGCGGTCAGCGGGTCGGTCCAATCGCCGAACTCTCGGCCGGCCGGCGCGTCGTGGATAGCGCCGATCAGCCGGCGTAACGCGGTCCGGAAGGCGTGCCTCGCGGCCTCCTTGCCGTCGTCGGCGGCTCCCCCCGCGGTCAGGTCCTCGGCCCACGCTGTGATGTCCTGTAGCCCGATGATCGGGTCGGCCCGCTCGGAGAGGCGGTCGACCAGCCCCGGATCGAATTTCAGGAACCGGAACGCGCGGCGTCGGGCCTCGCGGTACGCGTCACGCGCCTTTGCCTCGTCGTGCTCGCGCCTCGCCTGATCCGGCGGGGTTTGCCCGTACGAGTCGAGCATGCGCCAACGGTCGGCGCTCCAGCCGAACTCCTGCTCCGCGATCCACGCGGCGATCTTCGCAGGGGTGTCGAACGGCTCGACGTTCGGCTTGTTGGCCAAATCGAACGCAGCCAGCCCGGCCTCCACCGCGTCGTGGTACGCCAACACCTCACGGTGCTCGTCGGTCGTGAAGCCCCGCGAGGTGAACACGCCGGACGAGTCGGGCGGACCGACGGCGGTGTGACTCCGTTCCCAAAGCTCCGCGTTCCGGCGTTCGTGCGGGGCGGCGAGCCTCTTACGCTCCTCCTCCCGCGACCGGTCGAAGCGTTCGATCGCTTCGACGTGCAGCCGGAGGGCCGCCCGTTGCACAGGGATCATGGGCATTCCGTTGAACGCGAGGCGGAGGGCGACGAATGACCCTCACCGCTCCGGCCGCCACGAAAACCCGCATCGGCGAGCCGCGGTGATCCGACGGAAGGTATTGTAGCTGGACTCCCGAAGGGACCACTGTTCGGCGTGATTGACCATAATCGAAGAACGTCGAGTGGCAACGACAAGACCTGCCCGATCGGGTGTCGGATCAGTGACGCTGCGTCATCCCGCGGTGAGCGCCCTGAAACGATAAGCATCGCTCGTTTCAGCGTGTTCGGCGTGGGACGCCGTCTCCGTTCTTCACCTTCACCCGCTGGTCGTCAGTTCCACCGACCTCCGGCACCACCCGTCTGAATGCTCGCCCTCGGTCGCGAAACGACCGCGCCTCGCCTTCTCATGTGTCCGCGGTGCGCACCGGTCCAGCTCATGACGTCCGCCAACTTCTGCTGTCGCGTGTCGCGCACCGGGGAAAATTTCGTGGTCCGACGGGTAGGATGCGATGTCCGGCGGTACACGAGCCGCCGTGCAGTGGGAGAGAAAGTGGCAACCAATCCCGACGCGGTCATGGGCGGGCTCCGCCAGCCGAGCCTGCCCACCGTGAAGCGACTGTACGCGGTGTCGGGAAACCAATGCGCCTTTCCCGGCTGCCGACTCCCGCTCGTTGATCCGACGTCCGGAACAGTGACCGGCCGCATTTGCCACATCAAGGCCCGCAGCCCGGGCGGGCCGCGCTACGACCCCGCCCAATCTGACGGCGAACGTCACGGGTTCGCCAACCTCATTATCCTGTGCCCGATCCACCACGACGTGATCGACGCCGACGAGGCGTCCTACACCGTCGAGCGGCTGACGGAGATCAAGGCCGGACACGAGGCGTCGAACGTGGTCGACCCCCCGTCCCGCATGCCGGACGGTGCGGCGGCCGAGATGGTCGCCAACATCGACGCGGGCCGGGCGCGCGTCGCGGTCGTGATGAGCGACGAGCAGACGGGGGGGCAGACGGCGCAGTACATCATCAACTTGGGCCACCCATGGCAGCCCGATCCGGCCGCACGGCAGGCCGGACAGCGGGCCGAAGTAGACCGCCGCCTGTTCGAGGCGTTCCTGAACGTGCTGCCGTCAACCGGGAGCATTCGGTTCGTCAAGGAACACCACATGGGCGGGGCGTTCCGGAACGAACGTCTCGATCAGGTCGACGAGTTTTACGAGACGTGGGGCGACCCGGAACACGAGTTCTTGGACGTGGAAATCGAGGTCGCGAGGCGCAACCTCTATCAAGCCGTCGCCGCGTACCGAGAGGCCATTGCCCTCCACTGCCATCACGACGGTTGGGGGGTTCTTTGCGTCCCGAGTGACCGGGAACTCGATCACCCGGATCGCTACCACGCGACCATCGAAGGCCTACACGGGCTGGCGCGAGCGGTCGTGGCGGCGCACGCCGACCTCGTGCGAACCGGAAGGCGGAAGCTCGGGGTTTGAGGGAGGTCCGGGACATGGCGATTTTCGAGATCACGAGCGACCGCCTCCGGCGGATCGACCCGACGACGTTCGGCGCGGCGGGCGTCCGGGAGCGGGACGACCTGCAACGCTTGCTCCGCGAGCAGGTCGAGGTCGTCGCCCCGGACGTGCTGGTCATCGCCGAGGAGTTCGGCGAGTGGGAGGACTGCCGGCGGCGCATCGATCTGCTCGGGGTCGACCGGAACGCGAACATCGTCGTCGTCGAGTTGAAGCGGACGGAGGACGGCGGTCATATGGAATTGCAGGCGGTCCGGTACGCCGCGATGGTGTCGGCCATGACGTTCGACCGGGCGGCCGACGTGTACGCCGCGCACCTGCTGCGGCTCGGCCGCACGGCCGACGCCCGAGCGGACCTGCTGGCGTTCCTCGGGTGGGTCGAGCCGGACGAGGATCGGTTCGGGCAGGACGTGCGGGTCGTCCTCGTGTCGGCCGAGTTCTCGAGGGAACTGACGACGACCGTTATGTGGCTGAACGAGCGGGGGCTCGACCTCCGGTGCGTCCGGATGCGGCCGTACCAAGATGGCCCGCGGCTGCTGGTCGACGTCCAACAGGTGATCCCGCTCCCGGAGGCGGCCGACTACGTCGTGCGGCTCAAGGAGAAGGAGGTGCGGGAGCAGGCCGCCCGGCGGGAGCGGTCCACGTCGGCCGACGCGTTCCTCCGGTTCTGGACGGCGTTCCTGCCGCGGGCCAAGGCCCGGACGGACCTGCACGCCCGCGCGACGCCGAAGGCGGTCAATTGGGTCGGCGCGCGGGAGCCGACCGGGGTGGGCCAACTGATCTACGTCGCCGGCCCGAAGGTGACGCCGCGGGTCGAGTTGTACATCGACGGGGGCGACGGGGAGGCGAACAAGCGGGCGTTCGACCGGCTGGCGGCCGGGCGGGCGGACGTTGAGGCCCGGTTCGGCGGCCCGCTCGCGTGGGAGCGGCTGGACCACGCGCAGGTCGCACGGGTCAAGCACGAGGTGCCCGGGTTTTCGTTCCGCGAAGAGGGCGGGTGGGACGCGCTTCAGGACGCCATGATCGACGCGATGGTCCGGCTCGAACGGGCGCTCCGGCCGCCCCTCGGTCGGGAGGACGGGCCGGGCGACGCCGGGCAGTGACGCAGCGTCACAAACGTTGGCGGCGGGGGGTCAGAGGTCAGCCGGTATGTACCGGGCGGGGATCACGAATACCGCGAAACCCCGCGAAAAGTCGCGATCCAATGCGAAGGATTGCAACGGCGTCCGAGGCGGGTAAAATCCCCTGAAATTCAGTCGATTCCGAGATTTTCGGCGTCGGGTCAGAGCCGTTTGCAAATCCGTTATTCGTGGGTTCGAATCCCACTCCGGCCTTCGCTCACTTCACTGGTTTGACGGGCGTCGCTTCGGTCGGGGCACCGGCCGCTCGGCCGGGCGGTCCACTGCCTCGATTCCCTCCCCCGCGGTCCTAGAGATTCTCATCACAGACGATCCCTCGCCGCAGAGCGCGTTCGGCTCCGGCGAATGTGCGCCGCTCGGGCGTCAGCCAGAGGCAACCGCCTGCCGCGCGGGCGTACGCGAGGATCTTGGATTGCAACCGTGGGCTGGAGAGGACCGGCTTGAAAAGCGTCTGCTCGGCTACGGGCGCGACCTTTTCATGTCCACAGGCCGGCTCGCCCCGTGCACCTCTCCCGCCCCCCACACCCTGCGCCGCCCGCGCGAGGACACGTGGCCCGCCCGGTTTCGCGTTCACGTCCGAGTCCGGTGAAGAACTGTTGTCGGACAAGGGCCGCGGGTGCGGCGGAAGGACGTGCCCCTTCGCAACACGTGCCTTGCGGGCGCCAGGCGACGCCCGACGTGGAACGATTGCGCCCTGAGCAGGGAGAGCGATGCCGGTGACGGAGCCGACGGTGTGGCGGGCGCTGGTGGTCGTCTTATCCGTGGCGATGGCCGGGACGTACGCGGTCCAGCGGACGGCGGCGCGGGGCTCCGAATTGGAGGCGCTGCTCGCGAAGGAAGCGTCCGTCGGTGCCCGCCTGGCCGACCAGTGTCGGCAGAACGGGGAGGCGTTCGAGGCGTGGGAGGAAGCCGGCGGGGCCGGGTCCCTGCCGAAGTTGTCGTCGGTCGCCGCGTCAGACGTCCAAGAGCTGGAGCGGCTCCGGCAGCGGATCCTCCACGCCGGGGGTGGTTGGTAGACGCCGGGGGTGGCGCGGCCGACGGCCGGACCGGGTGGCCGCACGTCCAAGGGCATCCGCCTACTAGGGCTCGGCGGCCGCCTCCGCCGGCGGTCGGGACCGGCATCGTCCGCGTCGCCCGGGCTGCTTATCCCGGGCCGGCTTACTGGTCGGTTCGCCACTTCGGGTACGGGGTCTTGGCGAGCTCGGTCAGGCTGAACGCGCTGGTCGAGACGTTCCCGTCGCCGCCGGGCAGGTCCTTCGTCCGGAGGGACTCGGCGTGCCCGTCGAACATCATCACGTTCGTGATCTTCTTGTTGTTGTGCCGGGCGTTAATCCGGTTCGCGTTCGTCTTCTGGAGGTTGATGAAGATCCCGTCGAACAGGCATACGACCTCGCTGGAGTTCCGGATCCGGCTGGCCTTATCCGGGACCTTCAGCGAACCGTCCGACCCGCCGCTGGACGGGATCCGCCGCATCGGGGCCCACCCGTCCGACTGGTAGCTGCTGTTGACGCCGTACCAGTTGTACAAGTTGAGGCCCGGGTTGCCGGCCGCGTCCTTCACGAGCACGAACGACTGCTGGAGCTGGCCCGTCGCCCCGAGGCTGCTCTTGCGGTCCGGCAGCGAGGTGCTGGCGAGCGCGATCTCCATCACCCCGCTCGGGCACTTGAACACCGTGTCGTTCGAGATCGGCGGGGTCGCCGTCGTCGGCACTGGGGACGTCGGGATCGGCGGGTAGCTCAGGAACCCCATCCCCACCAAAACGGTCGCCCACGTGTCGGAGACGACGTCGCCGTTGCTGAACGTCGTTCCGGCCGACGTGGTGCAGTCCGGCGGGACCATGTGCCCCTTGTTCTCGGCGGTGTAGGCGGCCATCGCGACCCCGAGCTGCCGGAGGTTGCTCAGGCACTTGACCGTGTTCGCCTGCTCGCGGGCGGCGTTCAGGCTCGGCAGCAGGATCGAGACCAGCAGCGCGATGATCCCGATCACGACGAGCAGCTCGACGAGCGTGAACCCCGCCGCCGTCACCCGTGCCGCCCGCCGGCCGCCCCGGCCCGTCCCCGCCCTGTACGTCCCCGCCATGCCAACTAGTTTACCGGACCCCGCCGCGACCGGCACGGGCGGGGGCGGGGGCGGGAATTTTGCCCCGGCCGCTCACTGGTCCAGCCGCCACTTGGGATACGGGTAGTTCTTCAGGTTGGCCAGGCCGAACGTTGTGGGGGCGTCCGGCTGGTTGGCGTTGCCGTCGCCGCCGGGCAGGTCCTTCGTCCGGAGGGACTCGGCGTGCCCGTCGAACATCATCACGTTCGTGATCTTCTTGTTGTTGTGCCGGGCGCCGAGCCGGTTCGCGCTGACGGCCATCAGGTTCAGGAAGAACCCGTCGAACAGGCACACGACCTCGCTGGTGTTCCGGACCCGGGTCGTCTTGTCTGGCACCTTGATGTTCTCCTGCGTCGCGTTGGCCGTCACCGGGTCGGACGGCACCCGCCGGCACGGGGACCACGTGAACGCCGTGCTCGTCCCGTTGATCCCGTACCAGTTGTACACGTACAGCCCCGGGAACAGCTTGGTCGACCCCTGCTTCTGGCACATGGCCGAGTCCCCGGACTGCCGGCTGGCCGGCGTGCCGTTCGCGTTGGCGAACTCGGAGATCCCGCTCGGGCACCGGAACGCCGAGTCGAAAGCCGGCGGGGTGGCGGAGTTGATGATCGGGTACTTGAGGTACCCGCAGGCGACCAGGGTCGTCGACCACAGGTCGGTGACGACCCCGCCGGCCACCCCGGCCTCCTGGTTGTCGCACGGGATCTGGGCCCCCTTGTTCTCGGCGGTGTAGGCGGCCATCGCCGTCCCGAGCTGCCGGAGGTTGCTCAGGCACTTGACCGTGTTCGCCTGCTCGCGGGCGGCGTTCAGGCTCGGCAGCAGGATCGAGATCAGCAGCGCGATGATCCCGATCACGACCAACAGCTCCACAAGCGTGAACCCTCGGGTGCGGCTGCACCGGGTGCGGAACGACATGACCAACCTCCAGAGCGGACCCGACCGAACCGT
>JAQGHJ010000284.1 GCA_028288905.1 Phycisphaerales bacterium
CGTACCGGCACCCCGGGCCGCGGGGCGGTGGCGGGCGGCTACCGGGGCCCCGGGCGGCGTGGCTCCGCCCGCCGCGGCGGGGTACGATCGGGCCCCGGCCAGCGGCGGCCGCCCGGCCGCCCGCGCCCCCACGTCCGACCGTCCCCGAGCCGAACCGACCGCGAGGAGCCCATGGAACTGCCGCGCCGCACCCGCGGGGATGAACTGCTGAGGCCGGGCGAGCTGACGACCCTCCGCGCCCGGCTCCGGCGGATCGCCCCGTCCCACGACCTGGCGACCGTGATCGCCTGCGCGTTCGACCACCGCACCCGGATGCTCCCGTTCATCTACGCCGACACCCGCATGGCCCCGGCCGGCGTGCGGGGGATCGGGTCGGCCATGGTCGACGCCGGGTTCGCCAAGACCCGGGTCGTCCTGCAGCAGTGGAACCGCCACTTCCGCCCGTCCCGGATGCGGCTGGACGGGCGGGTCCCGGACCTGTTCATGGTGTCGAGCATGGGCCTGCACTCCGGGCGGTGCATGGCCATGATCCGCGACGCCCGGCGGATCGACCCGGCCCACCGCCCGCTGATCATCGCCGGGGGGCCGCACGCCGTTTACCAGCCATACGAGCTGTTCGGCGGCGACCCGGCCGACCCGGCCGGTGCCGACGTCGTCGTGACCGGCGAGGAGTTCGTGCTGCTGAGCCTCCTAGAGGTCCTGCTGTCGACGCGGGCCGCGGGCGAGCCGATGCTGTCGGCGTTCCGCCGCGCCCGCGATGCCGGGGCGCTGGACGCCATCCCCGGCCTCGTCTACCCGCGCGGCGAGCGCGACGGCGTGGCCGAGGAACTGGTGGACACGGGCGTCCAGCGGCTGCTCGGCGACCTCGACGAGCTGCCGGACCCGGTGCTCGGGTACCGCCTGCTGGAGGCGCCGAGCCGCTGGGGCACGACGTTGCGGGCGGACGCCGTCCCCGCTAGCCGGATCCGCCGGCTGACGCCGATCAGCTCCATCGTCCTGACCTTCGGGTGCAAGTTCGCCTGCCAATACTGCCCGATCCCGGCCTACAACCAGCGGCAGCACCGGCTCAAGAGCCCTGGGCGGATCGCCGAGGAGATGTGGCGGCTCTACAGGGAGTACGGCCTGCGGTACTTCTTCGGGGCGGACGACAACTTCTTCAACCACAAGGCCCGCACGCTCGACATCGTCGAGACGCTGGCCCGGGCGGAGTTCGACGGCGTCCGCCTCCGCCGCAAGGCCCGCTGGCACACCGAGGTGACCGTCCACGACACGCTCCAGATGAAGGAGCACCTGCCGCTGGTCCGCGAGTCCGGGTGCCGGGCGCTGTGGCTCGGCGTCGAGGACCTGACGGCGACGCTCGTGAACAAGGGCCAGAGCGTCGACAAGACGACCGAGGCGTTCAACCGGCTGCGGGACGCCGGGATCTGCCCGATGCCGATGATGATGCACCACGACTCCCAGCCGCTCTACTCCCGCGCGGGGAACTACGGGCTGCTGAACCAGATCAAGGTGCTGCGCAGGGCCGGGGCGGTGTCGCTGCAGGTGCTGATGCTCACCCCGTCGGCCGGGACGAAACTGTACGAGGGGACGTTCACCGGCGGGCAGGTGATCGACCGGGCCGGCGGCGCGCGGGCCGAGCCGCACATGTACGACGGGAACTACGTCGTCGCGTCCGGCCACCGGCGGCCGTGGCGGAAGCAGCTGAACCTGCTGGCCGGCTACCTGTACTTCTACAACCCCGTGTGGTTCGCCGCCGCGCTGCTCGGCCGGAAGACGAAGGTGTCGCAGCGGGCGGCGATGATGCAGGTCGTCGGGATGCTCGGGCTGGTCCAGTCGGTCCGCCGGACGAGCGGCTGGGCCCTCCGGCTGATGTTCGGGCGGATCGAGCGGCTCGCCGGCCCGCCGGTCAGCCGCGTCCCGGTGCGGGGCGTCGACGGCTCGGCGTCCGCCTGCCACGGCCCGTCGGACGCCCCGTCGCCGGCCGCCGGTCGGGGCCGGGCGGTGCCCCTCCCGATCGCCGTCGGGTGACCCGGCCCGACCGGCCGGCCGGCCCCGCGTGGGCGGGCCGAACCGCCTCCGCCCCGCCCGCGACGCCCGGCCCGTGCCCGTCGAGGCCCGTCGAAGAACGTAGGTCGAGACTGAGCCGCGCGCCCGTTGGATTCGGACGGCCAAAGAATCAGTTAGAAGTCGGGAAGGAGCGGAGAACCTTCCGTACCGGTGTTCCGACCGGGGAGCCATCCGAACCGCCGCGGAATGCCGTCGCCCGCCAGTTAACGGAGAACCGCGGGAGCGGGGCTTCCCGGATACTCGCGTTCCACGGGGATAATTTGCAAGGACTTACGGCGTCCGGAGGGCGGCGGATTGTTCTCTGAAGCGGCCGTTCGGGCGTGGCGAGAACGTGCTGTCTCGCTCAGTCGGGCGTCCCGGGCTGGTTCTTCTCTTCCTCTCTGCTTTACGGTCCCGAACCAGTTAACAGGCCCACCCCCTGACGCGGTTAGACCTCCGTCCTCTCCGCCGCCCGCCCGCACTCCGGGCACGCCCCGCTCGCGTTCCCGGTCAGGTCGTACCCGCACCCGGCGCAGCGGCCAAGCCGCCGACGGTCGGCCCCGAGACGCTTGGACTGCTCCCGCCGCCACGCCGCGGCCACCACCCACAGCAGCCACCCGCCCCCGTACAACTGAGACGCGAGGACCGCGCCGGCGTAATGGAACCGCCGGAGCATGCCGTCCGGCCCTCGGACCGCCAGCTCCCGCATGCCCTCGGCATTGTGGTGGAGGATGAACCGCCACGCGCCGACCTCGGCGCGGGGGTCGGTGTTCCCGGCCAAGTTGGTCCACACGTACGGCAGGTTCCCGGCGGCGAACGCCAGCAGCGCGGACGCGTGGAACAGCCAGAGCCCAAGTCGCCTCACGTGCTCGCCCCCTTCGGTTCCGCCCCGCACTCCGGGCACCGGCCGGGGCTCGCCCGCAGGTCGTACCCGCACGTGCGGCACAGGTGCCCGGGCAACCGTCGGCTCGTGCGCCACCAGGCCAGCGCGACGGAGCAGAGCCAAGCCGGAATCGCGAGGCCGCTGACGGGGATGCACAACAGCGCCAACAAACAGACATCGCTCCCGAACCAATGGGGCACCCGTACCCCGAATTGGTGGAACGGAAGGTCGGGCCGGATCGATCCGCGGCTGTTCAGGACGACCAGCCAGGCGGCCGCGTGAGCCGTGACAAGAGCAGGCCCGACGACCCGCGGGTGGCGGAGCGGCGACAGGACGGTGAGCAGGCGGCGGGCCATCGGCCGCCATTCTATCAGCCGGCGTGCGGGTCGTTCGGCGGCCGGGTCGGCGGAAGGGAACGGGGGCGGGAGCGGGTCGGGCTGCCCGCGGCGGGACGACGCCGGGGCCGGCGTGCCGCGGG
>JAQGHJ010000310.1 GCA_028288905.1 Phycisphaerales bacterium
CCGCGCGTCTGCACCAGCTCCTGGGCGAGGTCGAGAATCTCCGTCTGGCGGCGGGTGGGGAGCACCATGAGAACGAAACTTACTAGGTAGTAAGCGTCGATACAACCTGATTGGTCATAATTCGCCATGGTTCGGGAGATTCAGCATGCGATACTTACTTGTTAGTAAGTATCCGGAGACGCTCGCCCAGCCTTCGAACTAGGCACGCGGATGGCGTTTGCCGGCCGGCGCGGCAACGTTCGACGCCGGGCGACGCGCCTCGGACGTGCGGGCCCGGGCCTAATCTGATCCTGACGTACCGTCGGGAACCGTCGCGTCGCAACGTTTTTCCTCGCCTTCCGTCGCCCGGGCGGCGGCACGTCCGACAAGCTGGCACAACGGTTGCGATGTCGCCCCGTGACCCCCCGCGGACAACGTACCCCGCAGAACAACGGTTCCCGAGCGGCCGCGCGGTTCTCTTCACACCCCCCACGGAGGCGCGTCATGCCCGTCGTCGAAAAGCCGGCTCACAAGAAGGGCGATTTCCTCGTCGACTACGAGGAGAAGGTGTTCGAGGACGTGAAGGCCGAGAAGGGGGAGAAGGCCCTCGTCACGTTCCACACGGTCGCGTTCGAGGGCTCGATCGGGCTCGTGAACCTGCTCCAGGCCACCCGGCTGAAGCGGAAGGGGTTCGACACGTCGGTGCTGCTGTACGGCCCGGGCGTCACGCTCGGCGTCCAGCGCGGGTTCCCGACCCTCGGGGACGAGGCGTTCCCCGGGCACCAGAACATGAACAAGCAGCTCGTGAAGTTCATGGAGGAGGGCGGCAAGGTCTACGCCTGCCGGTTCGCCCTCCAGGCTCTGTACGGCCACGGCGAGCCGTCGCTCATCCCGGGCATCCGTCCGATTAGCCCCCTCGACGTCCTCGACCTGATGCTGATCCACAAGCGGGACAACGCGTTCGTCATGAACACGTGGACCGTGTAGTCATGGGTCCTTTGTCATTAGGTCCTGTGTCCTTAGTCAGTCGTCCTTCGTCGGAGCGCCCGCTGCCCGTTGCCGGACGGCCGTTCCTGCGACCAAGGACCAAGGACAGCGGACCGGCGACTAAGGACAAATGAACCGCCGAAGGGCGTCGCCATGTCCTCAAGCGATCGAATTGTCCGTGCCGCCGCCGTCCAGATCGCGCCGGTGCTCGGGAGCCGGGATGGGACGGTCGAGAAGGTCTTGGCCGCCGTCGCCAAGGCGGCCGGCGAGGGGGCACGGCTCGTCGTGTTCCCCGAGACGTTCGTCCCGTACTACCCGTACTTCTCGTTCGTGCTGCCGCCGGTCCTGATGGGGCCGGAGCACATGAAGCTGTACGACCAGGCCGTGGTCGTCCCGGGGCCGGTGACGGAGGCGGTGTCGGCCGCCGCCAAGCGGCACGGCGTCGTCGTGGTGCTCGGCGTGAACGAGCGGGACCACGGGTCGCTGTACAACGCCCAGCTGGTCTTCGACGCCGACGGATCGCTCGCGCTCAAGCGGCGGAAGATCACCCCGACCTACCACGAGCGAATGGTCTGGGGCCAGGGGGACGGCAGCGGGCTGAAAGTGGTCGAGACGGCCGTCGGGCGGGTCGGGGCATTGGCGTGTTGGGAGCATTACAACCCGCTCGCCCGGTACGCCCTGATGACCCAGCACGAGCAGATCCACGTCAGTCAGTTCCCGGGGTCGATGGTCGGGCAAATCTTCGCCGACCAGATGGAGGTGACCATCCGGCACCACGCCCTCGAGAGCGGGTGCTTCGTCGTCAACGCGACCGGCTGGCTGACGGACGAGCAGATCGCGCAGGTGACGCCGGACGCGAAGCTCCAGAAGGCGCTCCGCGGCGGGTGCTGCACGTCGATCGTGTCGCCGGAGGGGGCGATCCTCGGTGAGAAGGTGTGCGCCGGCGAGGGCATGGCGATCGCCGACCTCGACTTCGCCCTCATCACCAAGCGTAAACGGATGATGGACTCGATCGGGCACTACGCCCGGCCCGAACTACTGAGGTTAGTCATGGACCAAGAGCCGAAGAAAACCGCCGAGGCGGCCGCGGCGAAGCAGGCCCCGAACATCCAACCCCCGCCGGGCCAGTCGGACGGCAACAAGGCCGAGAAGTCGGTCGAGTCGGCGAACCCGAAGGAGGACCTGGCCAAGAAGCCGATCGCGTGACTGCGGGAAGGCGGGGCGTCATCTCCCCTGTGGCATGGGCGTCCCGCCCATGCTGACGCCCCGTCATCCGCGGAGGCTCCTGCCCGCGAACCGTACCGGCGCGTACCGGCCGAAGCATGGGCGGGACGCCCATGCCACGAAGGACGAACCCTATGCCCCAGCACCACACGGTCCTCATCGTCGGCGGCGGCCAGGCGGGGCTCTCGATGAGCTATTGCCTCAAGCAGCGGGGGATCGACCACCTCGTGCTCGAGAAGGACCGGGTCGGCCACGCGTGGCGGGCGCAGCGGTGGGACACGTTCTGCCTCGTCACCCCGAACTGGCAGTGCAAGCTACCGGGGTTCGACTACGCCGCGGACTTCGGCGGCGACGACCCGAACGGGTTCATGAAGAAGGACGACATCGTCCGGTACATCGAGGAGTACGTCGCATCGTTCGGCCCGCCCGTCCGCGAGGGCGTCGAGGCGGTCCACCTCGGGCGGACGCCTGGTGGCCCGGCCGCGTTCGAGCTCAAGACGACGGCCGGCGATTTCACGGCCGATCACGTCGTGGTCGCCGTCGGCGGGTACCACACGCCGAACGTCCCGCGGATGGCGGAGCGGCTGCCGGCGAGCGTCCGCCAGTTTCACTCGGCCCAGTACCTGAACCCGGCCCAGTTCCCGGCCGGGGACGTGCTGGTCGTCGGCACCGGACAGAGCGGGTGCCAGATCGCCGAGGACCTGCACCTGGCGTTTGCCGCCGAGGCCGCGGCAGGCGGCACGCCGGCCCGGCGGGTGCACCTGTGCGTCGGCGGCGCGCCCCGCGTCGCCCGCCGGTACCGCGGGAAGGACGTCGTCGACTGGCTCGACCTGATGGGGTTCTATGACCTGCCGGTGCAGGACCACCCGCTCAAGCAGGGCGTTCGGACCCGGGCGAACCACTACGTCACCGGCCGGGACGGCGGGCGGGACATCGACCTGCGGAAGTTCGCCGCCGAGGGGATGCAACTGCACGGCCGACTGACGGACGTCCGCGACGGCCTGCTGCATTTCGGGGACGACCTGAAGCGGAACTTGGACAAGGCCGACGAGACGTCGGAGAACATCAAGACGAGCATCGACAAGTACATCGACAAGCACGGGCTGACCGCCCCGACCGAGCCGCGGTACACGCCCGTGTGGGAGCCGCCGGCCGACCCGGCCGGGTCGCTCGACCTGGCGGCCGCCGGCATCGGTTCGGTCATCTGGTCGATCGGGTACCGGAGCGACTACCGGTGGATCGACCTGCCGGCGTTCGACGGCAAGGGCTACCCCGCCCACGCCCGCGGCGTGACCCCGGTCGACGGGCTGTACTTCCTCGGCCTGCCGTGGCTGTACACGTGGGGGTCAGGCCGATTCTGCGGCGTCGCCCGGGACGCGGAATACCTGGCGGAGCGGATCGCCCTGGTCGGCGTTCCGTCCGCCCCGGCCGACGACGACGGCGACACCGCGCCGGAGCGTGCCGCGGAACGTTTCCTCGCGGGAGCCGTCGCGTGACGGACCGCGCCTTGGAACTTTCTTGATGTGGCGCGGGTTGTGGGTGTGTCAGCGAATTGGTTAGCGGTCGGACCGAAGGTCCACCCGCTAACCAAGCGGGACGCCGGGTCGGTGTGTATCGCGAAAAGGCGCAAACGCCGGGCGTACGGGACGGGGTGCCGAGGTCCGTTCGACGGAAGAGGGTCGCACATGAAACTCCCGGTCATGACCCGACGCTCGCCCGCGCCCGCGGGTGGGCTCGCCGACTCCCCCACCCAGCTGCTCATCACGGAGCTCCAGTCCCTCGGGCTGCGGCTCGTCGACCCGTCCGCCGGGGCCGCCAGCCGCAAGGGGGGCGCGGGGCCGTCGGACCACAAGGCCATCACCGTCGACGGGCGGACGGTGATGGTGCCGGTACACACGGGCCAGTCGGCCCGGTCGCCGTTCCTGGCGTACGCGCCGGGGGCGGACGGGTTCGGCGTGTTGGAGCGGGACGGGGTGCCGGTCGGACGGATCTCGTTCCCGCCCCAGCCGCGGTTCTACGGGCTTCAGACGTTCGACGGCGTGCCCTACTGGAAGATCGCCGTCCTGCACGGGGCCGACGTGCTGGCGACCACGGTCCTGCAGACTTGCATCCGGTACCAGAACCGGGCGACGACGTGCCAGTTCTGCGCGATCGGCCAGAGCTTGGCCGCCGGCCGGACCGTGGCCCGCAAGACGCCCCAGCAGCTTGCCGAAGTGGCCCGGGCGGCGGTGCTGCTGGACGGCGTGAAGCACATGGTGATGACGACCGGCACCCCGAACACGACCGACCGCGGGGCCCGGGTGCTGTGCGAGAGCGCGTTCGAGGTCAAGGGGGCCGTCGCCCTGCCGATCCAGGGCCAGTGCGAGCCGCCGGACGACCCCGCGTGGTTCCGCCGGATGCGGGACGCCGGCATCGACACGCTCGGCATGCACCTGGAGGCGGTCGAGCCCGAGGTGCGGGCCCGGATCATGCCGGGCAAGGCGACCGTAAGCGTCGAGGCGTACTTCGACGCGTTCGGCGAGGCCGTCGGCGTGTTCGGCCGGGGGCAGGTGAGCACGTACATCCTGGCCGGCCTCGGCGACTCGGCCGACGCGATCCTGCGGGCGTGCGAGCGGCTCGTCGGGCTCGGCGTGTACCCGTTCGTCGTCCCGTTCGTGCCGATCAGCGGCACCCCGTTGGCCGACCACCCCGCCCCGCCGGCGGACTTCATGCGGCCGCTGCTCCGCGAGCTCGGCGGCATGCTCCGGGCCGCGAACCTCAGTAGCAAGGACAGCAAGGCCGGGTGCGGCAAGTGCGGGGCGTGCTCCAGCCTGTCGGCGTACGAGGAGAACGACGGGGCCGCCTCCTGCGGTTGAGGGACCGCCCGAGACAGCGCCCGGCCGTCGGAGGGGGCGAGCCACGAGAATCGAAATGACCGTCTTCTCCCATCACGCTAACTGCCTCCTCGACCCGCCGGCCGCGGTGGCTGCGTGGTTCGCCGGCGGCGGGTCGGCGGCGGCCGGCGGGGCAATCTCCGGCGCGTACCGCGTCCGCCCCGCCGCCGACGCGTGGGAGCTGGCCGGATACCGCCGGCTGCGGCACGACGTCTTCTGCCGCGAGCAGGGCCTGTTCGCCGGAACGGACGCCGACGCGTTCGACGGCGGCGCCTTGCCGCTGGTGGCCGTCTCGTCCGCCACGGTGGCGGACGACGACGTGGTCGGCACCGTCCGGATCGACGAGCGGTCGCCCGGCGTCTGGTGGGGGTCGCGGCTGGCCGTCGCCCGCGACTGGCGCGGGGTGCCGGGGCTGGCCGCGGACCTGATCCGGGCGGCCGTCCGGACGGCGGCGGCGAACGGGTGCCACACGTTCCTCGCCACCGTCCAGCGGCAGAACGTCCCGCTGTTCCGCCGGCTGCGGTGGGCCCGAATGGAGGACGTCGAGGTGTGCGGCCGGCCGCACGTGCTGATGCGGGCGGCCCTTGATCAGTAGGGAGTGCATCAGTCGACGGTCCGACGCTCCGTCGAATAGCTACACCGGACGGGCTCACGGAAGTAGGTGCTTCGTCAGACGCACCCACCGTTCGGACAGTGCTTCGAACACCGTCCACACATACTCGTCTGTCTCGTGTGGGTAGACCGTGGGCGGCAGCCAATCCATGAATGTGCCCATCCCGCCGAACGGTACTGCCTTTATGGATTCGCGGTACCTTTCGCCGCTGCCTGATTCCAAGGCCCGCTCGCAGTCCGCGAGTTGAGTCGCGTAATGTCCTTCGTGCTCGACGCAGAACTTGTGCAAGGCTTGGATGGCCCGAAGGGCTGCCGAGTGGAGCGGGCTGGACCTGAGGTCGCGCACGGTGTTGATTCTACGCGCTGTGCGGACGCGAACGACGGAACTTGAGTTCTGGCCGACATGGACCTCTCTACCCTCACCACCCACCTCCGCGGCCTCAAGGGCGTCGCCCACAAGCTCGACATCCGGCCGGTCCGCGACCTGATCGCGGCCGCGGGGCCTTCCGGCACCTTGAACGCCGTCCCGGTCGGGGACGACTGCGCCGCGATCCCAGACGGGGCCGGCGGGCACCTGCTGTTCGCCATCGAGGGGATGCTCGACGAGTTCGTGGCGGCCGAGCCGTGGTTCGCCGGGTACTGCGCGGTGATGGTGAACGTGAGCGACGTGTACGCCATGGGCGGGCGGCCGACAGCAATCGTCGACGCGCTCTGGACGGCGTCGGCGGACCGGGCCGGACCGGTGTGGGCGGGCATGGCGGCGGCGGCGGCGAAGTACGGCGTCCCGATCGTCGGCGGGCACACGAACAGCCGCGCGTCGGGCGACCACCTCGCCGCCGCCGTCCTGGGGCGGGCGGGGCCGCGGCTGCTCACGAGCTTCGACGCCAGGCCGGGCGACGCGCTGGTCGTCGCGGTCGACCTTCGCGGCGAGTGGTTCGGCCCCTACCCGTACTGGAACGCCAGCACGAATGCCCCGGGCGACCGGCTCCGCGGGGACCTGGGCCTGCTGCCGGGGCTGGCGGAGGACGGGTTGTGCCGCGCGGCGAAGGACGTGAGCATGGGCGGGCTGGTCGGGACCGCCGCCATGCTCGCCGAGTGCTCCGGGGTCGGGGTGACGATGGACGTGTCGGCCGTGCCGGTGCCGCCGGGCGTACGAATGGAAAAGTGGTTGAGCGCGTTCCCCAGCTACGGATTCCTGATGGCCGCCGACCCCCGTAACGTGCTACAAATAAGGTCCCGGTTCGCTGCCCGCGGGATCGCCGCCGCCGCCGCCGGTTCGTTCGACGCCTCGGGCCGGGTCGCGCTCACCGACCGCACGGGGGTTCGCGAAGAATTTTGGGACCTCCGCCGCGCCGGGTTCATTGGGTTCGGCCCGCCAAGCCGCCCGGAAGGACATCCGTGACCGACGACCGCCCGCCCCGGGCCGCGCCCGATCC
>JAQGHJ010000319.1 GCA_028288905.1 Phycisphaerales bacterium
GCCGGGCGGGTTCACCACCCCGGCCGAGTACGAGGTGACGTTCACCTACCCGAGCGGCGTGGTGCAGAGCGTCCGTAGCCACCCGAACTACATCTGGAACGGGTCGCGCAAGAGCGGCATCCCCAAGGCCGCCGACCGCGGGCCGAACCCCAAGACCCCGCCGGACGACGCCCACGGCGTCACGTTCACCGGGGCCGACGGCTGGATCTTCGTCACCCGCGGCAAGATCGAGGCGAGCGATCCCGACTTGCTCAAGCAGGAACTACCGGCGTCGGCCACCCGGCTGGCCGTCAGCACGAATCACGCCGGCAACTTCTTCGACGCCTGCCGCACCCGCCAAGACCCGGTGTGCCCCGTCGAAACCGGGCACCGCTCGGTGTCGGCCTGCCACCTGGCCGTCATCGGCGCCCGGCTCGGTCGGCCGCTGACGTGGGACCCCGAGGCCGAGCGGTTCACGAGCGACGACGAGGCGAATGGGCTGCTCGCCCGTGAGATGCGCAAGCCTTGGTCGTACGACACGGTATGACCGGTGCCGCGGCACGCCCCGCCGTGGCCCGTTCCGGTGCGAGTGCCTCGGTGGGTGCCACGCCGCAGCAGGGTACCTGGGGTCGCGGCGGCTCTCCTGCATAGCCCGCGTGAGGCGACAGGCGAGGTTTGCCGCAAGACGCGGCGTAGTTATGAATTAGCTTCACCCGGAAGGGTGAGGTTCGAGCGGCAGGCCCGTCCGCCGCGTTAACCCCGCCCTTCCAGGCGGGGCCATCGACACGCGGAGCCGCGACGTCGGTCCGGGCGGTGCTGCCGTTGCGCCCTCTGTCCGCAGCTTGATTGGTGTAGTGCGAGGCGGTCCGGACGCCGATCATTTGTCTGTGCCCTTCCCAGGTGCCCCCAGGGCGGCGGCATCAACAACGAAATATTCTGGCCGTACGGGTGACAGGCCGATCACTCCGGACGACTCCGCTTGGACCTCGGGATCACAAGCCGACCACGATAAGGATCCGATTCGATGCGACGAAGGTTGACCGTACCTTTATTGCTGGCCTTTGCCGCGTCAGTCGTCGTCCACCCGTCGTCGGCGGTGGCCGCCGGTCCGGACGGGTTGCAGCTCTTCGAGTCGAAGATCCGCCCGGTCCTCGTCCAGTCGTGCTACGCCTGCCACAGCACCGGCAAGGACGCGAAGGTGAAGGGCGACCTGCGGCTCGACACCAAGGCCGGGCTGCTGCGGGGCGGGTCGACGGGCAAGCCGGCCGTCGTGCCGGGCGACCCGGAAAAGAGCCTGCTCGTCGAGGCGATCCGCTACCACAACGACGAACTGCTGATGCCGCCCAAGGCCCGGCTGGCGGCCGAGGTGGTGCAGGCGTTCGAGGCGTGGGTGCGGATGGGTGCCCCGGACCCGCGGACGGACGCGCCGCTCGCCGCCGCGGCCGGGCAGGTCGGGGACGGCGGAGCCGCTTCGCACTACAAGCCCCCCGCCGCCGGCTCGGCCGAGGCGAAGGCCCATTGGTCGTTCCGGCCCGTGGTGCCGACCGACCCGCCCGTCGTCCGCGACACCGCTTGGGCGAAGACGGACGCCGACCGGTTCGTGCTGGCGAAGCTGGAAGAGAAGCACCTTACCCCCGCCGCCCCAGCCGACCGGCGCACCCTGATCCGCCGCGCCACGTTCGACCTGACGGGGCTGCCGCCGACGCCCGCGGAGGTGGACGCGTTCGCCGCCGACCCGTCGTCCGACGCGTTTACCAAGGTCGTCGACCGGCTGCTGGCCAGCCCGGCGTACGGCGAGCGGTGGGGCCGGCACTGGCTGGACCTGGCCCGGTACGCCGACACGGCAGGCGAGTCGGCCGATTACCCGGTCCCGCAGGCGTACAGGTATCGCGACTACGTGATCGCCGCGTTCAACGCCGACAAGCCGTACGACGCGTTCGTGCGGGAACAGGTGGCCGGCGACCTGCTGCCGGCCGCCGACGACGCGGCCCGCCGCGAGCACATCGTCGCGACCGGGTTCGTCGCGACCGCCCGCCGCTTCTCGGTCCGCCCGGAGCGCGAGGTGCACCTGACGATCGATGACACGCTCGACGTGCTCGGCAAGTCGGTGCTGGGGCTATCCCTGAGCTGCGCCCGGTGCCACGACCACAAGTTCGACCCGGTGCCGGCGAGCGATTACTACGCCCTGTACGGCATCTTCAGCAGCACCCGCTACCCGATGCCCGGGTGCGAGGAGATCAAGTTCCAGAAGGACTTCGTCCCGCTCGTGAGCCAGGACGAGGCGGAGCGGGTGCTCGGCCCCTACAAGGCGAAGGTGGCCGCGGCCGAGCAGGAGATCCGCGACGCCCAAAAAGCCCGCCGGGCCGCGACTGACCAAAAGGAGCAGGACACCCTGCGGGCCCGCGAGCGGGCGGCCGAGAAGGCGGCCGAGCGGCTGGCCCGCGAGGCCCCGGACGTCGAGACGGCGTACGCGGTCGCCGACGCCGACAAAACCGGCGACGCCCCGATCCAACTCCGCGGCGAGCCGTACAACAAGGGGCCAGTGGCCCCCCGCGGGTTCCTCACCGTCCTCGGCGGGCAGAAGCTGCCGGCGGACTACCAGGGCTCCGGCCGACTCGAATTGGCGCGGTGGCTGACCGACCCGGCCAACCCGCTGACGGCCCGGGTGATGGTGAACCGGATTTGGCAGCACCACTTCGGCCGGGGGCTGGTGAAGTCCGCCAGCGATTTCGGCATCCGCGGCACCCCGCCGACGCACCCGGAGATGCTCGATTACCTGGCCGGCCGGTTCGTCGCCGGCGGGTGGAGCGTCAAGGCGATGCACCGGCAGATCATGCTGTCGGCCACGTACCAGCAATCCGCCGCCGGCGACGCGGCCAACACGGCGATCGACCCGGCGAACGACCTGTGGTGGCGGGCCGACCGCCGCCGGCTGGACGCCGAGGAGATCCGCGACGCGATGCTCGCCGTCGGCGGCCGGCTCGACGCGAGCCCGGGTGGAGCCCAGCCGTTCCCGCCGATGGCGAAGTGGGGGTTCACCCAGCACGCCCCGTTCACGGCCGTTTACCCGTCCGACAAGCGGAGCGTGTACCTGATGGTGCAGCGGATCCGCCGGCACCCGTTCCTGGCGACGTTCGACGGGGCCGACCCGAACGCCACGACCGGAGAACGGCTCGTCAGCACGACCCCCCTGCAGGCGCTGTTCATGATGAACGACCCGTTCGTCCACGAGCAGGCGGCCGCCTTGGCCGACCGGGCGACGGCTCAAGCGGTGGCTGAGACGATGAGTCGGGCGACCATCGCTGGCCCCGGCAATAGTGGGCCGACCGGCGACGTCGCCCGGCACGTCGCCGCCGCGTTTCGGCTCGCACTGCTCCGCCCGCCGTTGCCGGAAGAGGCGGCGGCGGCCGAGAGCTACCTCCGGGAGTTCCGTCAGAAGGCCGAGGCGGACGGAGTCGCCGCCGGGGCCGATGCGGGTAAAGCCGCGCTGGCGAGCCTGTGTCGGGCGCTGCTGGCGAGCAATGAGTTCCTGTTCGTCGAGTGAGTTAGAGTCACGGCGGCGGCAGCCGCGGCAGCGGCGGATTCCACCTCCCCCACCGGGAGAGCTCGTCCGGGCGAAGCCCGGGCGGGTGAGGGTGAACGTCCAAGTGGTCTCGCGCCATCGGGCCGGCTGGCTGGCGCGCACGTAGCCGTCCCAACGTTCACCCTCACCCCCGCCCTCTCCCGAAGGGAGAGGGGGAAGCCCGCCCGGCGGTCGCCGCAGGCACGCAGGCAATGAGCCTTGTGACCAGAGCATTTATTCCTATGACAACCCCGTTCCCCCCGACGTTCTCCCGCCGCCAGGCCGTCCGCTCGCTGGCCGGCGGGTCGCTGTTGATGCCCGGTATCCTCTCGCACCTACTGGCCGAGGATGCCCGCGGCTCGGCCGGCCCCGCCGTCGGAAGCAAACCGGCCGCCGCGGCCGCCAACGCCCCCGATCCGCTTGCCCCGCGGACGTCGCACTTCCCGGCCCGCGCGAAGAACGTCATCTTCCTGTTCATGACCGGCGGCGTGAGTCACGTCGACTCGTTCGACTACAAGCCGAAATTGTTCGCCGACGCCGGCAAGACCGTGCCCGGGTGGGCCGGCGGGCCGCCG
>JAQGHJ010000339.1 GCA_028288905.1 Phycisphaerales bacterium
GCCGGGCGGCTCGAACTGCACTACCAGCCCCAGGTCGACGCCGGCGGGCGGATCGTCGGGGTGGAGGCGCTGGCCCGGTGGTTCCACCCGACGCTCGGGCGGGTCCCGCCGGACCGGTTCGTCGCCGCGGCCGAGCGGAGCGGGCTGATCGTCCCGTTCGGCCGCTGGGCCCTGCGGGAGGCGACCGCCCAGGCGAAGGCGTGGGCGGCGCGGCACGGCCCGGCCGCCCCGCGGGTGGCCGTGAACGTGTCCGCCGTCCAATTCGCCGACCCCGGCCTCGTCGACGACGTGACGGCCGCCCTGGCCGCCGCCGCCCTGTCGCCCGGCCAGCTGGAGTTGGAGCTGACCGAGACGGTCCTGATGGCCGACGCCGACGACGCGTCCGCCCGCATCGCCCGGCTCCGGGAGATGGGCGTGGTCGTCGCGATCGACGACTTCGGGACCGGGTACTCGTCGCTGGCGTACCTGCACCGGCTGACGATCGACACGCTGAAGATCGACCGGTCGTTCGTGGCCGGCATCGCGGCCGAGCGCCGCCCGCCCGGGGCCCCCAAGCCGGAACCGGCCGCGGCGAGCGGGGCGGCCGTCACCCGGGCCATCGTGTCAATGGGCCGCAGCCTCGGCATGACCGTGCTCGCCGAGGGCGTGGAGACCGAGGCCCAGCGGGCGCTGCTCGCCCGCATGGGGTGCCACCTGATGCAGGGCTACCTCTTCAGCCCGCCCGTCCCCCCCGGACAGATCGACGAGATGCTGGCCGCCGGCGCGGCGCTGCCGGCGGCTCGGACGGTCGCGAAGTCCGCCTGACCGCCGGGGTGACTGACCTGCGGGCGGGCGGCGAGCAGTCGATCACAACTCGTTGGACCGAGTGCGGCGCGACCTGTCGCACCCGACGGTAGACCTCGTCACACGAACAACGACAAAGCGGGATATCGCGCCATGCGAGTAGGCGCGGCGCTCGCGTAGTAGCCGCGTTTCGATCTAAAGCCTTACCACTACCGTCCACCGCGACGCCACGCCGCATCAACTCCGCCCCGCCCCCGGGTGGATGGCGGCGAACAACTGCCCCGCCCACCCTGTCGCGCCGACGTCAATCCGGCCCGGCCGGGTGGAGCCGCCCGCGCCGCCGCCGCCGCCTCCCAAGCCCGGTCGGTCCCCCACCATCACATAGCCGTCCGCCGCCAGCGACGCCCGCAGCCCGGCGTAGACCCGCCGCGCAGTCGCGAGGTGGACGGGCGGGAGGAGCCCGGCCCGCGCGCCGATCGCCAACCCGGCCGCCAGGGCCACGGTCTCGCGGACGTCTGCGGCGGCCGTCGGGTCGGCGGTCGCCGTCGAGATCAGGCCGTCCGGCCGCTGGCGAGCGGCGACCCGGTCGGCCGACCGGGCGAGGGCGGCCGTGAGCTCGACGGGTCGGTCCGCCGGGCGGACTTCCCGCAGCGCCCGGACCAACCCGAGCACCCACAGTCCGTGGTCGATGCCTTGGTCGGCCGAGCCGGTCGTTGGGCGGGTCGCCGGTGTTGTTGCCCCGCGTCGCGGGGTCGCGATCGTCGCGAGGATCTCCCGGGCGGCGAGCAGCCGACCCATCGCCCGTTGCAGCAGCGGCCGGTCCTGCCGCGCGGCAGCGACGACCGCCATGGGGTGGGCGGCGAAGTACGTGTCCTCCGCCGCGGCGGCCGGGTCGGTCGGCACCGCAACGGCTGCCGTTGCCGGCCTGCTGGCGGGCTCGCCGTGTGCAGTCCAGAACGCGGTCGCCTCCGCCACGAAGGGGTGGGTCGGCCGGTGCCGCACGACCGCGGCGGCGAGGGCGGCTCCGCGGAAGGTGGTGATCGGCGCGCCGCCGGCGGACGGGTCGGCCGGGTCCCTCGCGAGGCCGCCGGGCGTCGCCAGCAGTTGACCGAGGTGGGCGTCGATCGCGCGCCGGTACCGCTGTTCCCCCGTGGCCGCGAACAGGTCCCATTGCCCGTCCAGCACGCACGCGGCGAACCCGTCGGCGGGCTGGAGCGAGTCGAGGGAGGCGAGCCGGTCTGCCAACTCCGTGGCGGGGTCGCCGCCGATCCCCACGAGCAGGTGGGGGACGAACGCCGCGGGCGCGGCGGTGGCGGAGGCGTTCTCAGCGGTGGCGGCGAAGAGTGCGATGCCCGACAGGCCGGACCCGTCGCCCGCCCCGCCGCCGACAACGGTTAAGCGGACGCCCTCGCGAAGGGCGGCGGCCGTATCCGCGGCCGACAGTGGGAGGTCGAGCGGCTGGAGGGCTCGGCACCCGCCGACGTCGACTCGGCCGAGGGTCCGACCGGACGCCGCGAGCGTGACGGCGACGGCGGCAGTGGCGGCCACGTCCCGGGCGACCGTCAGCCGGAGCTGCGACCGGACCGCACCGACCGAGCCTGCCGTCTCCTCGTCCCACTCGAGCCGGACCGGCGCGCCGCCGCCGCCGCCGCCGCCCACCGGAAGCCGAAACGTCGACCAGGCCGCCGTGCCGCCGTCGCCGGCGGGGTACAAGGACACCAGTCGGGTCGGCGGGCTAGCGTCGGTCAGCCGGGCAGACCCGCATCCGGGCACGGCGGGGGCGGCAACCAAAGCGGCGGTCGCGACGAGGAACTGGCGGCGCGTCGGGGCGAAGGACATGCATGCCTATCGTGCGGCCACGCCTTCCGCCGTTCAACGGCGAGCCCCCTACCCATGCCCCATTTGGCGGCGCGTTCGACGGATCCATGGCTAAACACGCGGATCAAAGATCTGTGCCATGATCGCAATAAAATTTTTCGCTCTTTACGCCGCCCCTTGAATTGGCCGATGATCGTGGCA
>JAQGHJ010000359.1 GCA_028288905.1 Phycisphaerales bacterium
CGTACCATTCTCACGTTGGTCAGCGCCGTTCAACGCGCGGCCCGCGTCGTCGCGGGTCGCGAGGCGGCCGCCGGCCGCGTCGTCGTCCCTGCCGGCCCGGTGGCGGGTGCCGCCGGCCGCAGCCCCAGGTCGACGGCGTGGTCGTCCCACGCCTTGCGGATCGCGTCCCCTTCGGCCACCTCCGCCCGCCGGCCGTGGGAGGTGGCCGCGTCGTACGCGTCCTGCACCTTTTGCCCGGCCCGGCTCGTCCCGTCGAGGTACGCCTGGATCGCGTCGCCCTGGGCCTTGGATAGCGCCGCCTCGGCCGCGTCGGCAGCCGCCTGGGCGGTCGGGCCGTCGGTGTTCAGCCGGCGGCCGTCCAGGGCCGTCGCCGCCGCCCGGGCGGCCCGCTCGGCCACCTCGTCGTACACCCGCTCGGCGATCCGCCGGTGCCCGTCCTCGTGGGCCTTGAGCTTCTCGCTCGCCCCGGCCGGCAGCCACACGTCCACCGTCAGCCCCAGCTCCAGTCGCACGTCGTCGACGGCCAAATCCACCTTGTGCCGCCCCGCCCCGCCCGCCGACCGCGGCGGCGGGCGGGCCGTCGACGTGTACTTCAACTCCGCCGACGCCCGGAACGCGCTGGCGCACACGGCCGACTCGCCCGGGTTCAGCTTCGGCATGTCCGCCGGCGGCATGTCCGGGTCGAACGTCCGGTACGTCACGACCGCCGGCGCGCGGACGACCGTCACGGCCGCCGCCGCGGGCCACGAGCACGCCGCGACCGCCAGCGCCCCGGCCGCCAACCCTCGCCACGTCGTCCCCATGGGCACCCCGCGGCTCACGACACGACCGACGGCGTCGGGCTCGTGGCAATGTTGTCCGCCTCGTTCGTCTCGGCGATCACGTTGGCCGAGTCGAGCGTGACGACGAGGTTGTACGACCCGGCCGCCAGCCCCTCGGGCACGAGGAACCGGAGGGCGAGCCTCTGCGTCCCGCCCGGCTTCACCTTGAGCTTCACCGGCACCGTCGCCACCGGGACGCGGGCGGCGAACTCTCCGCCCACCGCGGCCTCGACCGTCACGGTCGCCGGGCCGGTCAGCAGCACGTTGCCGTCGTTCGCCACCACCACGGCCGCCCGGGCCCGCTTGCCGACCACGAGGGCTGCCGGCCCGGCCGCCGTGCCGGACAGGTTCACCACCGGGGCGGCGACGGCCGTGGTCGCGTTGGTCGCGGCGACGACGGCCGACTCGCCCGGCGGGGTGACGGCCGCCAGCACCCGGTACGTGCCGGCCGCCAGGTCGGCCGGGAAGGCGGCCACCGGCAGCTTCAGCGTCTTGGACTGCCCGGGCTTGAGCTTCAACCGCTTGGTGACGGCCGACAGTCGAACGTCGGCCGCGTCCAGCGCCGCGTCCGTCGACGCGTACAGCGCCACGCCTGACGCGGCGTCGTAGGGGGCCGTCGCGTCGGCCGGGCGGGTGACGACCACGCTCACCTTCCCTTTGACCTTCTGCCCGGCGACGGCCGACACCGGGAGCAGCCCGGCCGCGGCCACGGTCACCGCCGACGCGGTGGTCGGGGGGCTCACGGGGGGGCTGACCGGCGGCGACACCGGCGGGCTGACGGGCGGGCTCACCGGCGGCGACACGGGGGGACTCACGGGCGGGCTCACCGGGGGGCTGACCGGCGGCGACACCGGCGGGCTGACGGGCGGGCTCACCGGCGGCGACGCCGTCAGCGTGGTGTTCTCGTACCACGTCACCCGGTCGTCGCCCCACGACGCGCTCACGACGTCGACGTCCCCGTCCCCGTCCAGGTCGGCCGCCGACACGTCCTGCGCCTGCACCGCCGTCGAGCTGATCGTCCGGGCCGTGAACGACGACGCGTCGCCGGCCGTGTTCTCGTACCAGCCGATCTTGTTGTCGAAGAACCCCGACGACAGCACGTCCAGGTCCCCGTCCTTATCCAGGTCCGAGACGTACACCCCGTCCGCCCCGTCGGCCGACGTGCTGATCGCGATTTTCGTGAAGTTCAGGTTCCCGTCGTTCTCGTACCACGCGACGGTGTCGTCATTGACCGACGCGGTGAGCAGGTCGAGGTCCCCGTCGCCGTCCAGGTCGGCCGCGACGACCGACCGGGAGCTCTGGGCGTTCGAGTCGATGATCTGCCCGGCCGCGAACGCCCCGCCGCCGGCGTTGAGGTACAGCACCACCCGGTTCGAGTTCTGGGCGGCCGACAGCACGTCGACCCGCCCGTCCCCGTTCATGTCGACGAGGTAGACGGACTTCACGATGCCGACGCCGTTGGCGATCGTCCGGGCGGTGAAGTTCTGGCTCCCGTCGTTCTCGTACCAGACGAGCTTGTCCCCGCTCACCTGGTTCGACACGACGTCGACGTCCCCGTCGCCGTCCAGGTCGGCCGCCGCCACCGTGTCGGACCCGACCGGCTGGGTCGTGATGTCGTGGGCGGCGAAGCCGGTGGCGGTCTGCTCGTACCACGTGACGTCCCCGCCCTCGGCGGCCGACAGCACGTCGACGTCCCCGTCCCCGTCCACGTCGGCGGCCGACACCGCCCCGACCTGGGTCGCCGTCGTCGACAGCACGGTCGGTGCGTACGCCCCGTTCACCCGCTGGTAAAGCACCACCTTGTTGTCCGCCTGCGACGCGGCCACCACCTCCAGCCCGGCGGCGGCCGTGATGTTCGCGACGAACACGCCGTGGGCCCGGTCCGAGTTGGTCGACAGGTCGTGCGGCGTGAACGGGATCGCGGCGAACAGCTGCCGCGGCTCCAGCGGCTCCAAACCGGCCGCGGCGGCCCGCCGCAGGCGGGCGGGGGCGGCCGTTGTGGCGGTGTTCGTCGCGGCGGCGGTACGGCGGCGTACGGGATTGACGGTCCACCTCGGCATCGCGGGCTCCCTCAGAAACAAACGGGACCCGTCCCGGCCGCGGGACGGCGCCCAACGTCTTACCGCGCCGGGCCGGGGAACGCGACCGCGGCCCGCGCGGTCAACGCCGCCCCGCCGCGTTACTATCACTCGGCGGAGGGCGGGCGGCGGGCGCGGAGTCCCGCGCCGTCCGCCCGC
>JAQGHJ010000376.1 GCA_028288905.1 Phycisphaerales bacterium
TAAAAGCAGGAAACGGTTTTTGCGGACCCCACCATTTTGTCCGTTCCAAGATTATTGGACGCTCACGTACTAAGTTGTAGGGCTCGGCATGACTGTGCCGAATAACCGGTCGTCGGAACGCGGTGGGTCGCGGCCGACAACGGGAACGAAGGAGCCCGCGACGGAGTTGGAGAACGGTTCAGCAGACGGCCCGGTTCGGAACGCACGGCGCTCGCGCGACGTCGTGAACGACAAACCGGTACGAGACGCCCGAGTCGACCTCCCGAATCGTCACGGCCTTGGTTCCCGTAGCGTAAACGTTTCCTGTTCTGGTCGCTTTGGAGGTCTCACATGCTTCGCAAGGGCTTTATCGTCGCCGCTCTGGCGGCTCTCTTCTCGCTCCCGACCGCCTCGAAGGCTGCCGTCGAGAACCCCTACGAGCTCACGCTCGGCGGCGGGGCCAGCAACGGCCCCGACTTCAACGGGTTCTCGGCCAGCGTCAACGGCAGCATCGGGTACTACTTCACGGAGAGCCTGGAAGTCGGCCTCCGTCAGAGCGTGACGTACACGGACGTCAACACCACGGGCGGGCAGCTCAGCGGGTCGACCCGCGTCGCCCTGGACCTGCACTTCCCGCTCGGCGACAAGGGCCAGATCGTGCCGTTCGTCGGGGCGAACATCGGGTACGTGTACGGCGACGCCGTCAACGACACGTTCGAGGCCGCCCCCGAGGCCGGCGTTAAGCTGTACCTGAACAGCAACACGTTCGTCTTCATCCTGGCCGAGTACCAGTTCTTCTTCGACCACGCCAACGAGGCCAGCGACTCGTTCAGCAACGGCTCGTTCGTCTACACGATGGGCCTCGGCTTCCGGTTCTGAACCGGTCCGGCAGGGTCTGTCCGCACGGGGCGGGTCGTCTGACGCCCCCGACCGAATCGCGCCACCGGCCGCCGCACGACGGCGGCTGGTGAATCAAACCGGGGCCCCCGACGAATCCGTCGGGGGCCCCGGTTTTTTCTGAGCGCGTTCGGCCGGTCGAAACGGACATCGGCCCCCGTGGCTCGTCGACGCGACCCACGCGCGTCGCACGGGCGCACGTCCGATCGGTGCCTCCGAGGCCTGCCCTCCGAACCCCAGAGACCCGCCCCCCTACGCCGGCGTGCCTTCCCACGTCGTCGCCTGCGACCCGCCGGTACTGAAGTAGACCTTCCCGCCGATCACGCCGGCCGCCCCGGAGAACCGCGCCGCCGGCAACGGCGTGAGGGCGGACCAAGCGTCGGTCGCCGGGTTGTACGCGTACACGTCCCGGACCTGCACGTTGTGGGCGCTCTCGCCGCCCATCACGATGATCCGCCCGCCGATCACGATGACGGCCGAGCTGACGTGGCTGACCGCCTTCGGGATCGACGTCTTGGCCGCCCACGTTTCGGTCGCCGGGTCGTACACCTCGACGTACTTCTGGGTGGTCAGCTTCTCGTCGTTCCCGACCTGACCGGCAATCGCGTAGATCTTGCCGTCCACGACGGCCGCCGCCAGGTGGCTACGGCCGTGCGCCATCGCCTTGCGGGCGGTCCACCCGGCCGACGGGTTGTCGAGGTTCAGCACGAGGTGGACGGTCGTATCGACCCGGCTGCCGCCCTCCTGCCCGCCGAAGTAGTGCAGTTCCCGGCCGACGATCGCCGCCCCGCCGCCGGCCAGCGCCCGCGGCAGGTTTGGCATCGCCGAGAAGGTGTTGCTGGCGAAGTTGTACCGCCACACCTTGTTCGACCCGAACGTCTGCCCGTACCCGGTCCCGCCGGCCGTCCCGACGTACCCGGCGACGAAGTACGCGTTCTGGTCGTCCTGCGCCACGCCGACGTGGGTCATCCGCTGCGGTAAGTCAGCGATTCGCGTCCAACTGTTCGCGGCCGGGTTGTAGTAGTCCGACCGGACGACCGGGCCGTTGGCCACGTTGAACCCGCCGAACACGTACAGCCGGCCGTTCCAGGTGGCCGTCAACGCCTCGGCCCGCTGGAGCGGGTTCGCCGCCTTGTTGGCGTAATTAATCGTCGTGAACGCCGTCGCCGGGGGCGGGCTGACCGGGGGTGGGCTGACCGGGGGCGGCGAGACCGGCGGGGGCGACACCGGGGGTGGGGAAACGGGCGGCGGCGAGACAGGAGGGGGCGAAACGGGCGGCGGGGACACCGGCGGCGGCACCGTCGCCGACGTGACCGTGAAGCTCGCCGAGTACGCCGTCCCGGCCGTGCCCGTCGCCCCGGCCCCGCTGTACGGCACGACGGTCAGCGTATGGCTACCGGCCGGCACGCCCCACGCCGGGTAGTCCCCGTTCGCGTCCCCGCTGACCGAAAGCGGGGCGGTGCTCTCGACCCGCACCGGCTGGCCGTCCAGCAGGAACTTGACCGACCCGACGCTCCCGCTCGGGTCCGCCCGCACGGCGTACTGGTTGCCGGCCGCCACGTCGAGCACCGCGCCGTTCGTCAACTGCCCGATCGCGGCGTCAGTCTTGGCGTCGATCAGCGTCAGCCCGGCGACTTTGCCGACGCCCGGCGTGGCCGGCGGGACGGCCTGCGGCATCACCTCGATCGCCGACACGATCGGGTTGTCGCCGACCCCGTTGGCGAACGTCAGGTTCAGTGTCCCGTCGGTCACGGACGCGGCGAACGACTTGACGATCGCCGCCTTCCCGCCGCCGTTGGCCGCGATGTCGAAGTTGCTCAGGACCGTCTGCCCCTCGGCCCTGACGGTGAACTTCCGCTTGCCGCTGGCGGTGTACAGCGGGTCGGCGAAGTACAGCTTGACGGTGTACGTGCCGGCCGCGGCGACCGGGACGTTGTACCCGAACGACGCGCCCCACCGGCGGGCGGAGTAGAGCGGGTCGCTCGTCGTGTTGGCGACGGCGAAGGACGCCGTCGACGCGGTGCCGCCGGCGTAGTACGCGTCGGCCGACCAGCGGATGCCGGACGCGTCCGTGTACGCCGGCCCGCCGGCGTTGATCCGGATCGGGGCGGGGGCGGCCGCGGCGGCGGCCACCGCCCGCGG
>JAQGHJ010000378.1 GCA_028288905.1 Phycisphaerales bacterium
CCGCGGGCGGGGCGACGACGGCGAGGACGGCAGTGAGCAGGGCGACGAGGGATGCGGGGGGCGGGGGCGGTTTCAGGGGGAGGCGGCGCATCGAAGGCTCCCGAGGGCGGCGGGCGATCTTACCGCGGGAACAGCGCCGTCGTATCGGGGGTCGATCGCTTCTTCTTCTGGTCGGCCGAGTTCCGGGCGGCCGCCTTGTCGCTGACGACCAGGGCCGACCCCGGCTTGCTGACGACGTCGTCGCGGAGGGAACCGGTCGCTGGGGTGCCGTCGGTGCCGGCCCCGGGGCCGACCTGGACGTTTGCGACGGTCGACCCCGGCTCGAACGTCTGGGCCGGGCCGACGACGATCGCGCCCGGCCCCTCGACGGCTACGCCCGGGTCGCCGGAGGGGCGGGGGCCGACGGTCGGCACCGGCCCGCCGTGCTGGGTCGCCAGCCGGACGCCGACCGAAGCCGCGATCAGCACGCAGGCGGCCAGCGCCAGCCGGCGCGGTTGGGCGAAGATCCGCCCGATGCGGCCGGCGACCGCCGGGCGATTCGCAACGACGGCCGCCGCCGGCCGGGCGGGCTGTACGAGCCGCAGCGGGGACGCTACTTCGCCCTCGACGCTCTCCTGCCCCGCTGCCCCCGTCCCCGCGTCGGCGGCGGACTCGGCGACTGCGCGGGAGATGCTCGCCGCCAGCGCGTCCCACCGGCCGTTCGGCAGCGTGGCGGCGCGGACCGCCTCGAACGCACGGTCGAGCGTCGCGTACTCCGCCAGGACCAGACGGGCCCGCGGGTCGGCCGACAGCGCGGCGTCGACCTCGGCCCGCTCCGCGGCGGACAGGTCGGCCTCAGCGTCGCCGCCGGCGAAAAAACGTGTGCCCGCCAACCGGGAGAGCGGCTCCTCGACATCCTCGGAAAACGACAAGTTTCCCACACCCGTCGCCGACACCCGCCGCCCGATGGACGCGGCCAGCCGGTCCCACCGCACGTCGGGCACCGGGTCGGCACCGGCCACGCCAGCCAGCGCCGCGCCCGTCGCCCGGTAGTCGGCCAGCACCGTCTGGGCGGCCGGGTCGTCCCGCAGCACCGCCTCCAACTCGGCCGCTTGCCGGGCGTCGAGCGTGCCGTCGGCGTACTGGGCGATCAGAAACTCGAGGTCGTCGGGACGCATAGGGGTCGGGGTGGTACGAGTCGGCGCGGGCGTCGTTCTTCCGTTTGTTTTTGTGCGTCGCGGTCGCGGTTCGATTGCCTCGAAGCTTCGTGAACAGGTTGCGGGACGAAGGATCGTTTCTCTGATCGGACTACCGTCCGGTCACAGGTGGTCTTTGAGCAGTTCCCGGAGCTTCTTGCGGCCCTGGAACACGTGCCACTTGACTGCCTCGACGCTGCAGCCGAGGGCGTCAGCCACCTGCTTTTGCGGCATCTGCTCGATCGTGAACATCACGATCGCCAGCCGCTGCTTCTCCGGCAGCTCCAGCATCGCCTGCTGGAGCCGGCGGCCCATCTCGCCGCTCTCCATCGCGTGGGCCGGGTCGGCGTCCTGGTTCATCCAGTCGCTGCCGCCGCCGATCCCGCCGGCCGCCGGCTCGGCCGGACCGAGCAGGTCGTCGAGCGGGAGCTGCCCGCCGCGGGTCCGGCGGCTTCGGCGGTAGTTCAGCGACAGGTTCGACACGATCCGCATCAGCCAACCGCCGAACGCGTCGCCCTTCTGGAGCGTCGCGAGGCTGCGGTAGGCCTTGAGGAACGCGTCCTGCGTCACCTCCAAGGCGTCGTGCGAGTTCCCGAGCAGCCGGTACGACACGGCCACGGCCTGCCGCTGGTACTTCCGCACGAGCGCGTCGAACGCCGGGTTCTCCCCGCCCACGGCTCGGGCGACCAATTCGCCATCCGTCGGGTCTGGCCCGCCGTCCGCCGCCCCGGCCGAGGCCGGTCCGACGACGACAGGATGGGGCACCCGGTCTTCCATGGGGTAGACACTCCGGCTGGGCAGAAGGTTGGTGGTCACGGCACCGAGATCGTACGGGCGGCTGTCAAGCCAGCGCGGGTGCCCTAAACGGGGCGGCCGGCAAGCCGATGCTACGGGGCGGAATGAAGCGCGTAAAGGCGTGAACGGCGGGCAGTTGCGGGAGTGGCGGAGGATGAGAAGACGATGAGAATGGCGGCCCGCCAGACGCGAGCCAAAAAAGGCGATCAAAGTCTCTAGGCGTCCGATAATCGGACGTCGCGGGATGTCGAACGGCCGACACCGACGCGATCGGTGAGGCCAAAGACGGGGGCGTGGCTCGTCCTAGCAACGAATGCTTGCCCGCCGCACTGCCCGCCGCACTCAAACCTGCGTCAATTCCGTCAGGTAATCCCGCACGGCCGCCGTCACCGCGGCCGGGACGGCCGACTCGTGCTCCTTCATCCGGCGGACGATCGCGCTGCCGACGATCGCCCCGTCGGCCACCCCGCGGAGCATCGCCATGTGGTGCGGCTTGGAGATGCCGAACCCGACGCACACCGGCCGGTCGGTCAGCGCCTTCACCGCCCGGACGCTGTCGGCCAGGTCCGGCGGCAGCTGGTCCCGCTCGCCGGTGATGCCGGACACGCTCAGGTAATAGACGAACCCGGTGCTAAGCTTGGCGATCTCGGCCCGGCGGTCGGGGGCGGTAGTCGGGGCGACGAGGAGCGACGTGGCCAGCCCGCCGGCGTGGATCGTGCCGGTCACCCGCTGCGCCTCCGGCGGCGGCAGGTCGGGAATGATGAGCCCGTCGAGGCCGGCCGCCTTGGCGTCAGCGATGAACCGCGGCAGGCCGTACCGGAACACGATGCTGTAGCTGAGCATACCGACGATCGGGACCGACACCCGCGGCCGGGCCGCCCGGACCGCCGCGAACACGTCCGCCACCTTCGCGCCCTTGGCCAGCGCGTGGGTGAACGCCTCTTGGATGATCGGCCCGTCCGCCACCGGGTCGGAGAACGGAAACCCGACCTCGATCACCGTGGCCCCGCACGCTTCGAGGGCCGGCAACAAGTCGACCGTGGCGTCGAGCGACGGGTACCCGGCCGGGACGAACGGGACGAGCCCGATCCCGCCGGGCCGGCCGCGAGCGACGGCGAACGATTGGTCGAACGTGAGGCGGGCGGAGGGGGCCGGCGTCGGGGCCGCGGCGGTATCGGAAGCGGGGGGCATGCGAGTCCTGGCAGTGCGTGGCGGATGGGGGAAGGCGAATCCTGCCCGGACGTTCCGGCGGCCGCGCGGCGCGATAATAAGGGGGAGGGTTGGAGGGTCAAGGCGGAGTGCAGGTTCGACCGCAGACGTGACCGTCGGCGGCGGCTTCCACCTCTCCCTCCGGGAGTGGTCGTCGCGGCGAAGCCGCGGCGGGTGAGGGGGACCGGCGCGTCGAGAGGGCTTCGGACTCGGGGAGGCATTTGCCGACGAGCACGGCCACCTTTCGCGAATCGGCGGGCGTGGCGGCTTGGGACTGACGGGTATGATTCCCCAATGAGGATTGGCCTTCACGAATTCGGGCAGCGGCTCACAGCGGCGTGGCGGTCCACCGGCCGCCGGTACGTCGGCGGGGTCATTCACGGCGTCTGGATCGGCCTCGTCTGCGGCTACTTGGCCGGCACCGAGTTCGGCCCGCTGCCCCGTAAGCCATGGGTCGACCTTACGCTGGCCATAGCGACGGCGCTCGCTTTATATGTCAGCGGGGTGATTGCGGCCGACAAGCCCGAACGCGAGAACCGCCGACGGGTCGACTAGATCGGCGATGCCCCGCACCTTCAAGGCAGGCCGTCGCCTTTGAGACATGAGGGGCTTTAGAAACGAAGCCACCGAAGGGAGAGGGGGTCACGGGCCCGGCGCGCCGGCCCGTGCGGCGATCGGGACGATGTGCGACTGGCCCCGCCGTTCGTGCTCGCTTGACGCGGTCCGACGACCCCCCGACCATCCCCCGACCCATGTTCCGCCGCCGCCCGCCGCCCGCCCTCGCCGACGCTTCTCCCGCCGTTGCCCTTGCCCGACCCACCCTGCCCGAGCGGTGGTGGGGCAAGCTGCTGCTCGTCGCACTCGGGGCGGTGCTGCTGACGCTGGCGTTCGCGCCGTTTTACCAGTTCTGGGCGGCGTGGGTCGGGCTGGTG
>JAQGHJ010000383.1 GCA_028288905.1 Phycisphaerales bacterium
GGGTGACGGAGCACGACTTCCGCCCGAAGCGGGTGAGCGTCTGGACGCCGGACGGCAAGCTGATTCGCGCGTTCTACGGGCCGGGCCGCTACGGCGGCGGCGGGACGCTCGACCCGCGCGACACCTCGCGCTTTTACTACGACGGCATCGAATTCAAGCTCGACTGGGCGACCGGCGCGAACGCGCCCGCCGCCATCTTCTACCGCGACGGGCAGGACGAGGTCGGCAATCAGTCCCGGGCCGGCCCGCCGGAGGCGCCAATCTACGTCGGCGGCCGGCAGTACATGACCAACTGCTACAACAGCAACCCGACCGGCGGGCACCCGACGGTCGGGGTCTGGCTGATGCGGGACGGCGTGGCGGTCCCCGTCGCCTCGTGCGGCCGGGCGGGGGACTGGCCGCTACTCCGGACCGACGCGTTCAAGCCGCGGTGGCCGGCGGGCGTCGACCCCGTCACCAGTCCGAAAGCCGACCGGTCGAAGCAGGCGGTGACGTTCGTCTGGGCCGACGCCAATGGCGACGGTCGAGTTCAGCCCGACGAGGTCGCGATGACGCCGGCCGCCGGCGGCGGGGTGACGGTCGGGCCGGACCTGTCGTTCCTCCTCGCCCGACTGGGCGACCGGGCGGTCCGGCTGGCGCCGCAGCGGTTCACGCCGCAGGGCGTGCCGCTGTACGACCTGGCGGCGGCCCAGACCTTGGCCGAGGGAGCGCAGCAGCCCGCGTCGTCCGGCGGCGACCAGGCGCTGGTGACCCCGGACGGGTGGGCGGTGCTGACCGTCGCGCCGAAGCCGTTTGCGCGGGAGGGGTTCGCCGGGCTCAAGGACGGCGTGCCGATGTGGAGCTACCCGAGCCTGTGGCCGGGCCTGCACGCGTCGCACGAGGCCCCGGTGCCGGACCGCCCGGGCGAGGTGATCGGCAGCACCCGGCTGCTCGGCGGGTTCGTCACGCCCCGGGCGGGCGACGCCGGCCCGATCTGGTGCGTGAACGGGAACGAGGGCACGGCCTACCTGTTCACGGCGGACGGGCTGTTCGTCGGCCGCCTGTTCCAGGACTCGCGGGCGGGCAAGCCGTGGGCGATGCCGCGGGCCGAGCGGGGGATGCGGCTGAACGACGTGACGCTGCACGACGAGAACTTCTACCCGTCGATCGCGCAGGCGGCCGACGGGCGGGTCTACCTGTGCGACGGGGCGCGGACGAGCCTCGTGCGGGTGGACGGGCTGGACGGCGTCCGCCGGCTGCCGCCGACCGACTTGGCCGTGTCGGCCGCCGACCTGGCCGCCGCGGCGGCGTGGCGGGTGGAGGCCGAGGCCCGGCGGCAGGCCGCCCGCGGGACGGGCACGCTCGTCGTCTCCGTCCGGCCCGGCACGGCGGCCGCCCCGGTGGTCGACGGGCGGCTCGACGACTGGGCCGGGGCCGACTGGGCCGTCGTCGACCGCCGGGGGACCGCCGCCCACTTCAACAGCGACAGCAAGCCGTACGACGTGACGGCCGCCGTCGCCGTGGCCGGGGACCGGCTGTACGCCGCGTTCCGGACCCGCGAGCCCGACCTGCTCGCCAACTCGGGCGAAGTGCCGAACGCCCCGTTCAAAACCGGCGGCTGCCTCGACCTGATGATCGGGGCGGACGCCGCGGCGGACCCGAAGCGGCCGCGGCCCGCCGCCGGCGACCAGCGGCTGCTCGTCACGCGGGTCGGCGGCAAGACCGTCGCGCTGCTCTACCGGGCCGTCGTGCCGGGCACGAAGGACCCGGTGCCGTTCTCGTCCCCTTGGCGGACGGTCACAATCGACCGGGTGGAGGACGTCAGCGCCGACGTCCGACTCGCCGGCGCCGTCGATCCGGATGAAAAGGGCAAGTCGCGGACGGCCACGTACGAGCTGTCCGTCCCGCTGGCCCGGCTCGGGCTGACGCCGACCGACGGAATGGCGATCAAAGGAGACGTGGGCGTCCTGCGGGGCGACGGGGCCCGGACGACGCAGCGGGCGTACTGGAGCAACAAGGCGACCGCGATCACGGCCGACGTCCCGAGCGAGGCCGAGCTGACACCGGCCCTGTGGGGCCGGTGGCAGTTCCGCACGACGCCGTAAAGCCGACCCCGGTCGGGGCGTGCGGTTGCTCGGACTCCGTTGGCTGGCGAGTGCCGAATGCAGTGAGGACTCCGCCCGCCGTTCGGGGACGGATCTCCGACCCAAACGGTGCGCGGCGGAACCTTGCCGGGGGGGCAGGCGATGCCGAGGGAGGGGGGGGAAGGCTACGCCATCGCCTCAACGCCACACCTCGCGCGTGCCACTCCGCCGGGATGGCTATTCGTCTTGTTGATTGCGGGAATCGCACGGCTGGACGTACTCGTGGCGGCAGCGGTGGCCGATCGGCCGAGCGCACGCCGCGCGGGAACCGGTCCGGCGAGAACCCCGGCTCTGTCTATGAAGTCACAGGCCCTGAGCAGCAGGACGACTTCGTCGGGATTGGCGACCGCCGTCTACGGTACGCCTACTCGACCGCCAGCGGGTCGTGCCGGCGCGAATCTCACCTGAAGTGTCACCCCGGCCTCGGCTATCGCGACGGTTGTCATCCGCTGTGGATACGTCGTGCACCGGGATATAGCTGAACACATGGAACGCGATCGCGGCGGCCCACGGGCGACACTCTCAACGAGTGGGCACTCGAAAAGGGGTACCCGAGGGACATGCCGCTCAAGAGCGAGCCCTCGTCCCTGCAAACGCTACAATCCCTACATCCGCTCCGTGTTGGCAATCTGTTCTTAACTATGTCGCCTAACGGGCAATCGGAAGTCGCGCACGGCCTGCCGCCCAGTGATGCGTATGGTAGAGTTCAGTTGCCAGAACGCTGCACAACGTTCGCCCAGGTGAGTGTTGCCCAGCTAGCCAGCCAGCCACACGCGTTCGGTCTAGGTTCATCCGTATCCAATTGATAACGGCGCGCATCGCGATGGCAGCACGCAGCTTGCCCGTTGCGAGGTGCGCCCGTCGTGCTCCGAACGGACCCCGCGGCTCGCCCGAGGAACGAATGTCCCAAAGTCTGTTCGACGTGCTGGTTCGGTACGTCCGCCATGGCGCGCGGCCCGCCGACGCGATGGCGGCGGCGTGCCACCCCGTCGCTGAGGCGTTGGAGGGCCGACAGGTGCTGGCCGCCACACTGCCCGCCGGTTTCGCCGAGGTGCGGGTGGCGGGGGGGTTCGGCGAGCCGACCGACATGGCCGTTGCCCCAGACGGTCGGATCTTCTTGACCGAGAAGTCCGGCGCGGTCCGGGTGGTTAAGAACGGCGCGCTGCTGAGCACCCCTTTCGCGTCGTTGGCCGTCGACACTTATCGCGATCGCGGGTTGGACGCGATCGCGCTCGATCCCGGCTTCGCCACCAACGGCTACGTCTACCTCTACTACACCAAGCCCGACCCGACGAACCCGAACACCGCCCCGAACGGCGCGGTGAACCGGCTGAGCCGGTTGACGGTGGACCCCGCAAACCCGGACCGCGCCAAGGCCGGCAGCGAGGTCGTGCTGCTCGACAACGTCCCGTCCAACACCGGCTACCACATCGGCGGCCTGCTGGATTTCGGGCCCGACGGCAAGATCTACCTCGGGACCGGCGACGGCGGGGTGGCGTTCGACGCCCAGACCAGCGGCGTCCCCAGCTTCGCACAGGACCTCAACAGCCTCGGCGGCAAGGTCCTCCGCATCAACCCCGACGGCTCAGTCCCGGCCGACAACCCGTACGCCGGCCAGACGGGCAAGCGTTCCGAGGTGTGGGCGTACGGCCTGCGGAACCCGTTCTCCGGCGCCGTCGACCCCGTGACCGGCAAGGTGTTCGCCAACGACGTCGGCCAGGCCGGCTGGGAGGAGGTCGACGCGATCGCCAAGGGGGCAAACTTCGGCTGGCCCTCGGCCGAGGGCAACAGCGCCAACCCCGCTTACACAAACCCGCTGTACACGTACGCGCACGACCCGAACGTGCAGTACTCCGCCTCCGTGACCGGCGGGCTGTTCTACCGCGGCGGGGCGTTCCCGACGGCGTACACCGGCCAGTACTTCGTAGCCGACTACATCCAGGGATGGATCAAGACGGTGAACCCGACGACCGGCGCGACCGCCCCGTTCGCCACGAACGTTAACGGTGCGATCCGGATGGAGGCCGCCGCCGACGGCGGCTTCTACTACCTCTCGCACAACGACCTGGCCGTCTACAAGGTCAGCTACGTCGGCGCGGGCAACCGCGCCCCGACGGCCGTCGCCGCCGCGACCCCGACGAGCGGGCTCGCCCCGCTCGCCGTGGCCTTCGACGCCTCCGGCAGTTCCGACCCCGACGGCAACACCCTCACGTACAGCTGGAACTTCGGCGACGGCGCCACCGCCGCCGGCCGCACCGTCTCGCACACCTACACGGCCAACGGCGTCTACGCCGCCACGCTCACCGTCAGCGACGGGTCGCTCACGGGCTCGGCAACCGCCCCGGCCGTCACCGTCGGGGCGCAGGCCCCGACCCCGGTCATCGCCTCCCCGACGAACAACGCCCCGTACTCCGCCGGCGACACGATCTCGTTCGCCGGGTCCGCCACGGACCCCGCCGACGGAACGCTCCCCGCCAGCGCGTTCAACTGGTCGGTCACCTTCCACCACGAGACGCACACCCACGGGTTCATCGACTCGATCCCCGGCGTCAAGAGCGGGTCGTTCGTCGTCCCGACCGAGGGCGAGACGGACCCGGTGCAGTGGTACGAGGTGAAGCTCACGGTGACGAACAGCCGCGGGCTGTCGTCGACCACGTCGGTGCGGGTGAACCCGCGGGTCGTGAACCTAACGTTGAAGGCGAGCGTCCCCGGTCTGACGCTGAATCTCGACGGCCAGCCGGTGGCCACCCCGGTCACGCAGCAGGCGGTGGTCGGCCTCGTCCGCGGGCTGTCGGCGCCCGCCCAACAGGTGCTCGACGGCGTAACGTACCGGTTCGTCTCGTGGTCCGACGGCGGTGCGGCCAACCACACGGTCTCCACGCCGGCGACCGACGTCACGTACACGGCGGCCTACCAGGCGTCGGCGGCGTCGGGCCCGTACGGTGGCACGCCGGCGGTGGTCCCCGGCCCGATCAAGGTGAGCGACTACGACCTCGGCGGCGAGGGCGTCGCCTACCACGACCTGACGGCCGCCAACGAGGGCACCGCGGCCGCCTACCGCCCGAGCGACGGCGTCGACCTCGAGGCCGGCGGGGACGCCGGCGGGGACATCAACCTGGGCTGGGTGAAGGCCGGCGAGTGGGCGAACTACACGGTGGACGTCGCCGCCGCCGGCACGTACGCCGTCCGCGCTCGCGTCGCGTCGCTCGGCAGCGGCGGGCGGTTCCGCCTCGAGTTTAACGGTGCCGTCATCGGCGCGCCGTTCACGGTCCCCGACACCGGCGGGTGGCAGGCGTACCGGTCGCTCTATCTGACCGGCGTCGTGCTGCCGGCCGGGCAGGGTGTCCTCCGCCTCGTGTGCGAGGCCGAGGGCCCGTCCGGGTTCGCCGGTAACGTCGCCTCGCTGGCGATCACGTCGCCGTACGGTGCCGCCGCCGCCGCCGCGCCCGTCCCCGCGCGCCTCGAGGCCGAGAACTTCGACAACGGCGGCGACGGGGCCGCCTACCGGGATACCGACGCGGCGAACCTGGGCGGCGCGTACCGCAGTTCCGGCGTCGACCTCGAGCCCACCGGGGACGCCGGCGGGGGCTATAACGTCGGCTATCTCGCCGCCGGCGAGTGGCTGGAGTACACGTTCGCGGCGGCGTCGGCCAACAGCTACACGTTCGCGCCGCGGTTCGCGTCGCTCGGCGTCGGCGGGTCGTTCAAGTTCGAGGTGGACGGGGCCCCGGTCGGCGGCGTGACCGCCGTCCCGGACACGGGCGGGTGGCAGACGTACCAGTCGTTCCCGTTGCCGGCGGTGAGCCTGTCGGCCGGCACGCACGTGCTCCGGGTCACCGTCGTCGCCGCCGGGGCGAACGGCTACGCCGGGAACCTGAACTACATCGACGTCGCCGCACCCGCAACCGTGCCCCCGCCGGTCGCGCCGCCGCCGCCCTCGGGCCAAACACCGTACGGTGGCACCAGCTGGGCCGTGCCGGGGCAGTTCAACGCGGAGGATTTTGACATCGGTGCCGACGGCGTGGCGTACCACGACGTGGACGCCGCCAACCTGGGCGGCGCCTACCGCACGACGGGCGTGGACATCGAGGCCACGTCCGACACCGGCGGCGGGTACGCCGTCGGCCACGTCGCTGCCGGCGAGTGGCTGGAATATACGGTTAGTATCGCGTCGGCAGGCGCGTATGCCCTGGGCCTCCGGTTTGCCTCCGGCAGCGCCGGCGGGACGGCGCACTTGGAGGTGGACGGCGCGGCGACCGGCGGGAGCATCGCGCTGGCCGGCACCGGCGGGTGGGGCACCTGGAAGACGGTCTCGCTCGGCGGGCTGACGCTGCCGGCCGGGCAGCACGTGCTCCGGCTGTCGTTCGACACGACCGGCGGCGGCGAGATCGGCGTCCTGAACTGGCTGAACCTGTCCCCGACGGCCGTGCCCCCGCCGCCCGCCTCGCCGCCCCCGCCCGCCGGCTCCAGCGCCATGGTGGTGTTCGCGGGCCAGTCGAACATGGGCGTCTACGGCACCGACCCGTCCAGCGTGACGAGCCG
>JAQGHJ010000470.1 GCA_028288905.1 Phycisphaerales bacterium
TCGGGCGGCCGGCCAGGACCGAGCCGGTGTTCATCTGGCAGACGCCGCCGGAGTGGTTGATGCCGTCGGCGACGCACGACCGGACGACCGCGATCTCGTCGGCGAGCGGGTGCAGGTGCGGCACCCAATCGCTCATCCACGTGCCGCCGCTGCCGTACCGGCCCCACGTCCGCTGGTCGGCGAGGATGGGCGACCCGTACTCGCCCATCGCGGTGATGATGCTGCCGAAGCTGGCCGGCAGCGGCTTGCCGGCCAGCTTGGCGAGGGCGGGCTTGGGGTCGAACAGGTCGAGGTGGCTCGGGCCGCCCTCCATGAACAGGAAGATGACGTTCTTCGCCCGGGCCGGGTAGTGCGGGGCGCGGGCGGCGAGCGGGGACAGCAGCGGCGACGGCTTCGGCCGGCCGCCGACGCGGGCGAGCGGGTCGGCGGGGCCGGGGCCGGCGGCGTCAAGAGCGGTGGCAGCGTCCGCCGCGCCGGCCGCCAGCGGGTGGCCGGCCAGCATCGCGGCCATCGCGACAGCCCCGAACCCGGCCCCGGACCGGGCGAGGAACTCCCGGCGGCTGGCCGGGGTGGCGTGGTGCGGGACGCCGGGGAGGGCGGTGGCGTTCGACGAGGCGGCGTAGGTCGGGTGGTCGGTCATGGTCGCCTCGGTGGGTCGTTCGTGGTCGAGGGTCGGCCGCTTCCTTGTGGCACGGGCGTCCCGCCCGTGCTTCGGCCGGACGTCGATGGCGGGCCGCGATCTTCTGGGCCCCGTTGCCAATGCCGATCCGAGCATGGGCGAGACGCCCATGCCACGAGCGGCGATCGGCACCATTCGCGAGCCCCTTCGGCCTTCCGGCCCGAATGACGAGGCGACCCATCCGTGACACGGGCTTCCAGCCCGTGCGTGAACCGACGGTCGTCGTAGCCCGCCCCGGCCCGAAAGGTGTCGGGACGTCACGCCGTTCCAAGCCGCGGCACCCGGGCGCATCCCGCACGGGCTGGACGCCCGTGTCACGGATGGGTCGCCTTCGTCATTCGGGTCGGTACGACGGTGCCACCGGTGCTCCGGACCCGCGTCGTGCCGGTCTCATACTCCGGGTTAGTCCACGTACAGGAACTCGTTCGAGTTCAGCAGCGCGTGGCAGAGGTCGACCAGGGCGGCATCGACGGCCGGCAGGGCCACCATCCCCGTCCCGGCCGCGGCCCCTCGCCGCTGCGCGTCGCCGCCCTTGGCCACCTTCCCGGTCGCCTTCCCGCCTGCCGCCCTGCCGTCGCCTCCGCCGCGGGCGAGGTCCGGCAGTCGGCCGGCGTCCTCCTTCAGCGGGCCGGGGGCGTCCTCGAACCGCCAGTGGCCGGCGACGGCCGCCTTCGGGTCGCCGTCGCTGATCAAGAGTTGGCCGGGCGTCAGGGCGGCCCGGCTCAGCCGGACCTCGCCGATCAGGCCGTCCCACCCGTGCGGCGGCTTGCCGCCGGGGCCGCGGGACCGCCCGCCGATCACCAGCGGGGCCGACGTCACGATTGGGGCGGTCAGCGCGTGCTTGACGCGGGCGGTCAGCACGCCGGCGTCGGTGTCGCCGACGTCCTTCAGCCAGAACCGGACGCCGGCCTCGGTCGGGTCGGCCGGGTTCACCGCGACCGCGACGTAGTACACGTTGTGCGGGCTGAGCTTCAGGTCGGACGCGACGACCTCGTACTTGCCGGCGGCCCCGGCGGACCACTGCAGGATCAGGTTGCCCGGGCCGTACGCCGACCGGTCGCCGGTCACGCCGACGGACCAGCCTGCGTGGGTCGGGTCGCCGTCCCACCGGCTGGCGATCACCCGGACGGACGCCGAGTCGTACACGCTCTCGGGCAGCACGTACGCCTCGACGGTGAACGGGCCGCCGTCGCCGAGCGGGCAGGCGGTGCCGCCCGTCGACCCGGCCCCGCCACCGTCACCACCGGGTTGCAGGACCAGTGCGTCGGCCGGGTTGCCGTTCCGCACGAGCAGCGCCTGTCCGCCGGTCTGCGGCATGAGCTGGGTGGTCGGTTGGGCGTCGGACGCCGAAGCAACCGTGGCCGTCGCGGCGGCCGGAGCAGGCTGGGTGGTAGGGGCTCCCTGACCCGCGGGCGTGGCCGACGCCACGGTGGTGGCGGCGGCCACTGCCTCTCGCGACTTCGCCAGGAACGCGACGGCGGCGTACCGCTCGTCCGACTCCGGCGGCCGGCCGTACGCGAGCCGGTATGCTCGGTCGATGACGGCGGCCGTGTCGGTTGAGCCAGCCTCGGCCGCCGCCCGGCGGGCCAGGGCGGCGGCCCGCTTCAGCGGCCAGTCCCCTTTCACCATTAGAAGGCTCTGGGTCGCCGTCGTGGTCACGTTCCGGTTGGCGACGGACCCGAACGCCTCGGCCAAATCGAACGCGTCCATCAGCGGGTCGCGGGTGTTCCGCAGCCACTTCGTGAACACGGCCCGCCGCTGGGCGGTGTAGTCGGTGCTCGGGCCGGCGGCCGGCGACAGTTCCAGCTCGCCGCCGGCGGCCAGCATGGCGTCCCGCACCTGCTCGGCGTCGAGCCGGCGGGGGTTCATCCGCCACAGCCAGCGGTTGTCCGGGTCCTTGAGCTTGGCGACGGCCGGCATCGGCCGGGCGGCCGACTGGCGGTACGTCGCCGACGTCAGGATGACCCGGTGGACGGCCTTGAGGCTCCAGCCGCCGTTCAACAGCTTCGTCGTCAGGTGGTCGAGCAGCTCGGGGTGGGTCGGCGGCTCGCCGAGCTTGCCGTAGTCACTGCTCGTGCGGACGAGCCCCTGCCCGAAGTGCCACTGCCAGAGCCGGTTCGTGATGACCCGGGCCGGCAGCGGGTTGGCCTTGTCGGTCAGCCAGTTGGCCAGGGCGGTGCGGCGGCCGGTGCTGGTGGCGGTGGCGGCCGGCGGCGGGGTCGGCACGTTCAGCCCGTCGAGCACGACCGGGTAGCCGGGCTCGATCACCCGGGCTTCGGGGCCGGTGCCCGGGACGCGCGTCGGCGGGGCGACCGGCCCGACGTCCGTCGCGCACAGCGTGGTGAGCAAAGCCTTGGGCCGGGCCCCGGCGGGCGACGCCCCGGCCGCCGCCAGCTCCTTTCGCAGGGCGGCCAGCTTCTCCTTCGCCTCGCCCTTGAGCCGGCCGTCGAGCTTCGTGTCGTGTTCGGCCTTCACCTGCAGGTACACGAGCCGGACGATCTGCCGCTCGTACGGCGACCGGTCGGCCGCCGGCTTGGCCACCATCGCCTGCACGGCCGGCGGGAACCGGCCGACCGTGTCCACCTCCAACGCCCGCAGGTGCGGGGCCTCGATCTCGGCAATTCTCGCCCGCAGGTCGGCCGTCCGCGCCTCCCACGCGGCCACCTCAGCCGCGTGGGCGGCGGCGGCGGCCGGGCCGTCCAGCGGCAGGTCGTCCCGCGGCAGCACGGGGGCGAAGAACGCCCGCAGCTTGAAGTAATCGACCTGCAGCACTGGGTCGAACTTGTGGTCGTGGCACCGGGCGCACCCGAGCGACAGCCCGAGGAACGCGTCGGCCGTCACGTCCGTCAGGTCGTTGAGGTACTCCGACCACTGCTGCTCGGCGTCCTTCTGGTTGAACTCGTACGACCCGGCCCGCAGGTACCCGGTCGCCACGAGCGCCTTGAGGTCGCCCGGCGCCACCTCGTCCCCGGCGAGCTGCTCGCGGACGAACCGGTCGTACGGCATGTCGGCGTTGAACGCCGCCACCAGCCAGTCGCGGTACGGGTAGGCGTTGGCCCGGAACGCGTCCTGCCGGAACCCGTCGCTCTCGGCGTACCGGACGAGGTCCATCCAGAGCCGGGCGTACCGCTCGCCGTACCGCGGGCTGGCCAGCAGCCGGTCGACGAGCTTTTCGTACGCGTCCGGCGCGTCGTCGGCGACGAACGCGTCCACCTCCGCCGGCGTCGGCGGTAACCCGTGCAGGTCGAACGTGACCCGCCGGACGAGGGCCGCCCGGTCGGCCTCGGCGGCCGGGGTCAGCCCCTCGGCGGCCAACTTGGCCAGCACGAATCGGTCGACGTCGTTCCGGCACCAGTAGGCGGGGTCGGCGACGGCCGGCGGCGGCGGGTCCGTGACCGGTCGGAACGACCAGAACTGCCGGTCGGCGTCCTTGATCGTCCGCTTCTTGCCGACCAGTCCGCCCGCCCCGCTTGCCGCCGCCACCCGCCCGCCCGCCGGGTCGGCCGGCCACGGGGCACCCATCGCCACCCAGTCGGTCAGCACCTTCACCTGGGCGTCGGACAGCTTTTCGTCCGGCGGCATCTGCAGGTCGGGGTCGGCGTACCCGACGGCCGTCAGCAGCGGCGACTTGCCCGGGTCGCCGGCGACGACGGCCGGCCCGCCCGCCCCGCCCTTGAGCAGCCCGGCGGCCGAGTCGAGCCGCAGCCGGCCCTTCTGCTTCTTCTCGCCGTGGCAGGAGAAGCAGTTCTCCGCCAACAGCGGGCG
>JAQGHJ010000133.1 GCA_028288905.1 Phycisphaerales bacterium
GGGCCCTGCAGGATTTTGAACGGGTCAGCGCCCCGCGACCGCGACACCTGTGCGGTTCAGCCCCGCCGCCCGCCCGCCGATCGTGATCGGCACGCCGGCCGGCTGCGGGACCGGGCGGTAGCTCGGCTCGACGGCCAGTTGCAGCGGCTTGCGAGGGCCCTTCGGCAGGCCGTCCTGGTCGATGATCCGCTGGATGGCCATGATGCCCTCGATCAGCGTCTCGGGCCGGGGCGGGCAGCCGGGGATGTACACGTCGACCGGCATGAACTGGTCGATGCCCTGGATCGTCGCGTACGCGTCGAACACGCCGCCGGTGCTGGCGCACGCGCCCATGCTGATGACCCACTTCGGCTCGGTCATCTGCTGGTAGATGTGCTGGAGGACCGGCATCATCTTGATCGTCACCCGCCCGGCCACCACCATCAGGTCGCTCTGCCGCGGGCTGAACCGCATGGCCTCGGCCCCAAATCGGGCCAGGTCGTACCGGGCGCACCCGACCGCCATCACCTCGATCCCGCAGCACGCCGTCGCGAACGGCAGCGGCCACAGGCTGCTGCGGCGGGCCCAGTTCACCACCTTCTTGAGCTGGGTGGTCAGGACGTTGTCCGGCAGGGTTTGCGTGTCCATCGGTCGTGCTCGGGAGTCGGGAACGGCAAGGGTCGGTCGCGCCGTGAATGATAGTGCCGGGCGGCGGTACGGACCAGCACCGGGCGCGGTCGGACGTGGGAAAGGGTAGGAATTCCACCCTTTTTAGCGGCAGCTTGCAGGGTTGGGCGTGGGGACCGCTCTTACGACAGAACGATCTTGCGGGCAGCGGAACCACCTCGACGCCCAGCCCTTCGGGCTGCCGCTAGAAGGGTAGGCCTATCCGCCTCCCGTACTTTCCTTCCGCTTTCAATCCGCAATCCCTAATCGGAAACCCGTAATCCCCTCTCCCCTTCACTCGTGCCGCAGCGCCTCGATCGGGTTCATCCACGCCGCCTTCATCGCCGGGTAGAGCCCGAACCCGACGCCGATCAGCCCGCTGATGACGAACGACCCGACCACGCTCCAAGTTGCGATCGCCGTCGGCTTCTGCTCATTGAAGAAGAACTCAACGAGCACCGGCAGCAGCTTCGCCCCGGCCGCCCCGAGGCAGACACCGATCAGCCCGCCGGCCAGCGTGATGACCGTCGTCTCGATCAGAAACTGGAGCGTGATGTGCTTCCGCTTGGCCCCCAGGGCACGGCGGATGCCGACCTCCTTCGTCCGCTCGGTGACGGTCGCGAGCATGATGTTCATGATCCCGATCCCGCCGACGAGCAGGGCGAACCCGGCCACCCCGACCATGACCGTGTTGAACGTCCGCTGGGTCCGCTCGGCCGCCCGCAGGATCTCGAGCGGGGCCTTCACGTCGATGTCGAGCCGGGGGGTGTTCTTCAGGTCCTGCGGGCCGCCCTTTTGTTGCAGCCCGACGACGTTCTCGATCGCCTCCGCCAGCTTCTCGACGTCGTCGGTCGATTTGGCCTTGAGCCAGACGTCGGATAGCTCGATCCGCTTCACCTCCCGGCCCTGGGCGAGCCGCTTGATGTTCAGGTCGCCGAACGCGTCCTCGGCGAGAGTCAGCGGGAAGTAGATGCCCATGTCCGGGTCCCGGCCCATCATGGCCGCCCCCTCGCTGCCGGCCCGGAGCCCGGTCGGCTCCAGCACGCCGATGATCGTCAGCATGACCGTCCCCATCCCGCCGGTCCCGACCCGCACCTGCTGCCCGAGCGGGTCCTCGTACGGGAACAACTGCTGGGCGGCCCGGTGCCCCACGACGCACACGGACTCGCCCCGGTCGTACTGGAGCGCGTCGAAGTACGCCCCGCGGGCCAGCCGCAGGTTCATCACGTCGAACACCTCGGGGGTGGTCCCGATCGGGTTGGCCATCACCCGCACGTCCCGGTGGACGACCTTCTGCTCGGTGTCCCGGAGCGGGACGATGGTCTCGACGTCCGGCAGGGTGCGCAGCCGCTCCAGGTCCGTCCGCCGGATGCCGAACTCCTGCATCGAGCTGGCCCGGCCGGCGCTCTCGGTGCTCTCGGGCGGGGGCCTGGACCGGACGAGGATGTTCTTGGCCCCCAGCTGCTGGAGCTGCTCGAGCGCGTCCCGCTTCGCCCCCTCCCCAATCGCCACCATGATGATGACGGCGGCCACGCCGATGATGATGCCCATCGCCGTCAGCAGGCTCCGGAGCTTGTGCAGCCGGAGGTTCTTGAGCCCGAGGCGGAACGTTTCGAGGAGGAAGTTGAGCATCGCGGGAAGTCGGGGGCAGTCGGACGGGGCCGAAGGCGAACGCCGAACATCGTACGCCCAACATCGAACATCGAAGTGACGCGGGTAGGATCGGGCACCGTCGCAGTAGTGGTACGACGTTCGGCGTTCGATGTTGGGCGTACGATGTTCGGCGTTCGCCTTCGGCCCCGTCCGGCGGGCAGCCGGCGGCCGATCCCCTGTGTCATGGGCGTCCCGCCCTTGCTCGGGCGAGCCGACGGGAGGGTGCCGGCGGCTCGGCCCGCAGCCGGGTCCTCGCGCCAACATGGGCGGGACGCCCATGCCACAGGGGGACGAACGTGGACCCGCGTCGCGGAACCTACTTGGCGGTCGGCGCGGCCACCGCCGCCTTCACCGTCGCGGCCAGGTCGTCGAGCGAGTGCCCGCCCTTTTGCAGCACCTTGTCGACCTGCCCGCGGAGGGCGTCCCGGTCGGTGCTGGACAGGTCGCGGCCGGTGACGACGACGACCGGGATCGCCCGCAGCGCCGGGTCGGTCCGCAGGGCGGCCAGCACGCCGAACCCGTCGGTCCCCGGCATCAGCAGGTCGAGCACGATCGCCCGCGGCGGGGACTGGCGGATGGCGGCCAGGGCGGCCTCGCCGTCGGCCGCCTCGGCGACCGGGTAACCAGCTCGCTCCAGCGCCCGCCGCTGCATCGCCCGGTGATTCGCGTCGTCGTCGACCACCAGCACGTGCCCGCCGGCCCCCTCGGCCGCCCCGGGCGTCAGTCGCCGGAGCACGCCGGCCAGCTTGTCGAAGTCGACCGGCTTCACCACGTACCCGCTCGCCCCGAGCGAGAACCCGATCTGCTTGTCGTCCAGCATCGTCACCATCACAACCGGCACGTCGGCCAGGTCCGGGTCGGCCTTGAGCTCGTGCAGCACCCGCCACCCGTCCTTCTGCGGCATCATCACGTCGAGCGTGATCACGTCCGGCCGCAACTCGCGAGCCCGGCGGACGCCCTCGTCCCCGCCGCCGGCCGACTCGACCCGGAACCCGTCCTTCGTCAACGCCCGCCGCATCAGGTCGTGCACGACCGGGTCGTCGTCGACGACGAGGATGAGCGGGCCGGTCGGGGCGGGTGCGGCCGTCGCCCCGGCGGCACCCGCAACGTCGCCGCCGTCGCCTGCCCCCCCGCCGCCGGTTCCGCCCGCCTTCGGGTCCGTCACCACGGCCGGCAGCCGGACCTCGAACGTTGATCCCCGGCCCGGCCCGCTTGTCGCCTCGACGTCCCCGCCCATCATCCGGCAGAAGTGCCGGCTGATCGCCAGCCCGAGCCCGGTCCCACCGTACTTCCGGGTCGTGCTCGCGTCGGCTTGACTGAACGGCTGGAACAGCTTGCCGAGCTGGTCCGGCGTCATCCCGATGCCGGTGTCCGTCACCCGGAACGTCACC
>JAQGHJ010000493.1 GCA_028288905.1 Phycisphaerales bacterium
CCGGGCCGACCCGCGGAACGTCGACGCGCTGCAGGGGCGGGCCGAGGGGCTGTTCCGGCTCGGGCGGGTGGCCGAGTCGGTCCGGGACTTCGACCGGGTCGTCGAGCTGGATCCGGCCGGGCTGCCGCACAACTGGCAGCGGGGGATCGCGCTGTACTACGCCGGGCGGTTCGCGGACGGCGCGCGGCAGTTCGAGCGGCACCGGGAGGTGAACCCGCAGGACGTGGAGAACGCGGCATTCCACTACGCCTGCGTGGCCCGGGCGGCCGGCCTGTCGGGCGGGCCGGCCGAGGCGGCGAAGGTGTTGATCCCGATCGACCGCGACCCGCGGGTGCCGCTGATGAAGGTGCACGAGCTGTACGCCGGCCGGGCGACGGCGGCGGACGTGCTGGCCGAGGCCCGGCGGGGCGACCCGCCGGCCGACGAGCTGCGGGAACGGCTGTTCTACGCCCACTACTACCTCGCCCTGTGGCACGAGGCGCACGGCCGGCGGGCCGAGGCTGCCGACCACGCCCGGCTGGCGGCGACGGACTACGCCGTCGACGGGTACATGGGCGACGTCGCCCGCGTCCACGCGTGGCTGGCGGCGGCGGCGGCAGCGGCGTCGGACACCCGACCAGCGACCGAGTCGGCCACGACCCGGCCACGGCCGTGAGGGTAGTCCGCCGCCGCTGCGCAGGCGGGCCACCGGTCATCCGACCCTAAGTTGTCGGTGCGCGTCACACTGGCGAGCGGCCACGCACTACCGCGAAGCTCGTGCAGCGGGCTATTGAAATGGCCCCACCCGAGAGCGAGGGGCCTGAAGCTTAACGGAGAGGGGGTAGATCCCTGCCCAGCCGGGCAGGGCTACTCGGGCGTTTTTCGTGCTCCTCGCTGAATCGCCGTACACGTTGCGCCTCAAGCTTCGTCGTGTTCCATCGGTCGCAACCCTTCTCGGGGCGGAAGGTCCAGGCCCAACGCCGACGGGCGGCGCGTCCGCGGAACGAAACGTTCCGGACGCGCCGCCCGTCGGCGTTGGCACATCGAAGATTGGGCGGGCCGCGACGCGTCCGGCGCTCCGGCGGAGACACCCACCGGTAAAGGGGGTGGCTCGCCGGCACCAGCTTGGCCGTCACGGTCGCCGCGCGACGGGGATCAGCCCTCGTTCTTCTTCTTGTTGATGAAGTAGAACACGACCAAGCCGATCAGGACCAGGAGCAGAAGGATCTGCCACCACTGCAGGTAGCCGTCGGGACCGATGAGCGGGGTGCTGGGGGCAGCCGTCGGGGCGGGCGTGGCCGGGGCGGCGGCAAGGGCGGAGAGGCCGAGCGAGTAGATCGTGCTGAGGACGGTCATTGCGGTGGTTCCTCGTAACGGGGGCAGAAGTCACTGGACCGATGGGCTGCCGTCTCGACCGTTCGAACCGGCACGTCGGGTGGGTGAGAATTAACCGACCCCGCAGGTTGTGGCAAGAGGCGATCTTTCTCACGTAACGCCCCGGGCCCGACGGGTTTCGGGTTCGTTGGCCTCCGGCAACACGCGGACGATCGAAACGGTATAATGGCGGAACCCGCTCACCGCGGCCGGCGACTCGGGCGACGCGCCCGTCAAGACGCCCCGGCCGCGTCGGAACCTGCTCATTAGGTGATTCATGACCCGACAGGTGCAACGCTCGATCCCCGCCGCCCGTTCCGCCCAAGCCGTCGACGCCCCCGCGGCGGGCGAGACGGCACCGTCCGCGACCTCTACGCTCGCCCCGAATGCCTCCGGTACCGGCGTGCCGCGGCGGGTGTTCCTCCAGGGCGTCGCCGCCGGGGCAGCCGGTTTCTGGGTTGCAGGCCGCGGGGCTTGGGCCGACGAGGCCAAGGCCGCCACCGCCCCGGCGGACAAGGTTCGGCTCGGCATCATCGGCGTGGCCGGCCGGGCGACCGAGAACCTGAACGAGGAGGACAACGCGATCGCGTCGCAGGAGATCGTCGCGATCTGCGACGTCGACGCGAACAACCTCGGCAAGGTCGGCGAGCGGTTCCCCGGGGCGGCCAAGTACGCCGACTTCCGCAAGCTGCTCGAGCGGAACGACCTCGACGCCGTCGTCGTCAGCACGGCCGACCACTGCCACGCCCCGGCCACGCTCATCGCGCTCGCCACCGGCAAGCACGTGTACTGCGAGAAGCCGCTCGCCCACACCGTCGAGGAGGCCCGGCGGGTGACCGAGGCGGCGGCGAAGTACAAGCGGGTGACCCAGATGGGCATCCAGATCCACAACACCGGCGGGAACTACCGCCGGGTCGTCGAGGCCGTGCGGGCCGGGGCGATCGGCACGGTGAACCACGTGCACGTCGTGTTCCCGTCGGCCAAGTGGACCGGCGGCGACCTGCCCGCCGGCGACCCGCCGGCCCCGACCACGCTGAACTACGACCTGTGGGTCGGCCCCCAGCCGTTCCGCCCGTACAAGAAGGTCTACCACCCCGCCGGCTGGCGGAGCTACTGGCACTGGGGCACCGGCACGCTCGGGGACATGGGCTGCCACTTCATGGACCTGCCGTTCTGGGCCCTGAACCTCGGCCGCCCGACGAAGGTCAAGAGCGACGGCCCGCCGGTCCACCCGGACGGCGCGCCCGAGTGGCTCGTCACGACGTGGGACTTCCCCGCCGCCGGCGGCCGGGCCCCTGTGCAGGTGACGTGGCACCACGGCGGCAAGACCCCCGAAGGCTGGTCGACCTGGGGCCTGCCGCAGGGGAAGAAGACGGGCGTGGTGTTCGTCGGGGACAAGGGCAAGCTGTTCGCCGACTACAACATGCACAAGGTGCTCGGCGAGGCCGGGGCCGACTACAAGGCCCCGCCCAAGACCCTGCCCGACCCGATTGGTCACCACCGCGAGTGGCTGGCCGCCGTCCGCAAAAACGACCCGACGATGGCCAACTGCAACTTCGACTACAGCGGCCCGCTGGCCGAGACCGTGCTGCTCGGCACCGTTGCCTACCGCGCCGGCAAGGAGCTCACCTGGGACGCCGCCTCCCTGAAGGCGACGAACGCCCCCGAGGCCGACCAGTTCGTCCGCCAAGGCACGTACCGCAAGGGCTGGGGCATGGATGTGCTGCAGACGCTGTAAGAAAGAGGGGAAGTAGGCAGTGGGCAGGGAAGACGGCGGTAGACAAAGCGGGCGTACCCGGTGCGGGACGGCCCGCACCGGTTCCCCGCACGGATGTCATCCTGAGCGCAGCGAAGGACCTCTCGTCCACCGCGCGGCCGGGCGAGCGGTAGAGGGGCAGCGGAATGTGGATGGGTGGCCGGATCGGACGCCGAGCACCGGCGGCGGGCCACCCGTTCCCATTCCATTACCCCTTAACTGTCGGCCGGGTTGTGCGGTGGACGAGAGGTCCTTCGCTGC
>JAQGHJ010000499.1 GCA_028288905.1 Phycisphaerales bacterium
AGGCGGGTCGCCGGCCGGGAACGCCGGCCTCGTCGTCGATGCGAGCCCGCCGCAGCCGCAGGGCGTTCCCGATCACGCTGACGTCCGACAGCGCCATGCACGCGGCCGCGACGAGCGGGTTCAGAACCCCGAACGCCGCCAGCGGGATCGCGACGACGTTGTACGCGAACGCCAGCACGAGGTTCTGCCGGACGACCCGCATCGTCGCCCGGCTCAGTCGGATCGCGGCCGCCACCCCGTGCAGGCTCCCGCTGACCAGGATGATCCCGCCGGCCTCCTTGGCCACGTCCGACCCGGACCCGATCGCGATCCCGAGGTCGGCCTGGGCGAGGGCCGGGGCGTCGTTCACGCCGTCGCCGACCATGGCGACCACGCGCCGCCCCTTCGGCGTTTCTTGCAACCCGCGGATGACCTTCGCCTTGCCGGCCGGCTTCACGCCGGCATGGACCTCGTCGATGCCGACTTGGCGAGCCACCTCGGCGGCCGCAGCGCTCGCATCGCCGGTCAAAAGCACCGTGTGAAGGTCCAGCGCGAGCAGCCCGCGCAGGGCGTCGCGCGAGTCCGGCTTGACCGCGTCGACCAGCCGGATGACGCCTACTCGGACGATCGCGCCGTCGCCGTCCTTCGTCGCGACGTGAACGTTCGTCGTCGGTAGGCCGTCGGCGGCGGCCGCGCCGCCGCCCGCCGCCGCGAGCGTGCTGTTGACGGCGTGCGTCCGCTGTTGGCCGTCGTCGGCCGACAGGTCGAGATCCTGTTGCTCGGTCAGGCGGCCGTGGCGGCGGAGCAGGGCGGCGTTACCGACGAGGACGTCTCGGCCGTCGAGCGTCGCGACGACCCCCAACCCCGGCTCGTTCTGAAACTCCGGCGGCTGCGGGATCGGGACACCCCGGCCCCGGGCGTGGGCGACGATCGCCTTGGCCAGCGGGTGGCTGCTGTACTGTTCCGCCGCCGCCGCCAGCGACAAGACGTGGTCGGCAGTTGCCCCGCCCAGCGCGTCGACCCCGGCAACGGTCGGCCGGCCGGCCGTCACCGTCCCGGTCTTGTCCAGCACGACGGTGTCCACCGCCTCGGCCCGCTGCAGCGCGTCGATGTCGCGGATCAGGATGCCCCGCTTCGCGCCCCGCCCGGTCCCGACCATCAGCGCGGCCGGGATGGCCAGCCCCAGCGCGCACGGGCAGGCGATGATCAGCACCGAGCAGACGGTCCGGGCGATCATGCCCCAGGTGTCGGCCGGCTCCCACCCGTGCGTCCGGCCCCACAGGTACCACCCGACGCCGGTGACGACGGCGACGCCCAGCACGGCCGGCACGAACACCGCCGCCACCCGGTCGGCCAGCTTTTGCACCGGCGGCTTGCTGCCCTGAGCCGTCTCGACCAGTTTGACGATTTGGGCGAGCGCCGACGCCGCCCCGACCTTCGTCACCCGCACGACGAGCCGACCGTCGCCGTTGATCGTCCCGCCGATCACCGCGTCGCCGGCCGACCGGGTGACCGGCAGCGGCTCGCCGGTCAGCATCGACTCGTCGACGCCGCTCCGCCCCTCGACGACCACCCCGTCCGTCGGCACCCGGTCGCCCGGGCGGACGAGCACGCGGTCGCCGGCGGAGAGGGAGGCGACGGGCACCTCGCGCGGGGCGGCCGCGGAGAGGGGCGGAGGGGGAGATGCGGAAGGTGGTCCGGTACCGTCCGCGCCGGCTGTCAGGACGGACAGGCGCAGTCCGCGGGAGGGCGGCCGGTCGCCCGTGACGTAGCTTGCTGCCTTCCCCCTCTCGCCGCCTCCCCCGCTCTCCCCCTCGTCAGCTAACAGCAGCGCCGTCGCCGGCGTCAGGTCCAGCAGCTCCCGGATCGCGGAACCGGCCGCGTGGCGGGCGCGGGCCTCGAGCCAGTGGCCGAGGCTGACGAGGGCGAGCAGGCCCGTGCCCTCGGTGAAGTACAACTCCGGCTTCGTCGCCCACCGGCCCGCGACGAACCCGAGCAGCGCGACGAGGCTGTACCCGTACGCGACCGTCGCGCCCATCGCGATCAGCACGTCCATGTTCGTCGTGCCGCGGCGGAGACCCCGCCACGCCCCGCGGTAGAACCCGGACCCGACCCAAGCGAGGGCGAGCGTGGACGCGGCGAGACCGGCCCAGTCCATCCACGTCGCCCGGTGGTGGGCGTGGGCGACCCCGCCGGCGGCCGTCAGCCCCCAGTGCAGCAGTTCCATCGGCAGCCACAGGGCGACGCCGACGACGGCCCGCCGGAACCACCCGCGGGCCTCGCCGGCGTGGCGGGCGAGCCGGGCCTCCTCGATCGTGGCCGGGTCCTCGGCCGCCTCGGGCACGGTCGTGTACCCGGCGTCCGTGATGGCGGCCGCGATCGCGGCCGGGTCCGTCGACGCCGCGTCGAACCGGACGACGGCCCGCCCGCGGGCCAGGTTCACCTGCGACCCGACGACGCCCGGCACCTTGCCCGCCGCCCGCTCGACGTGGGCGACGCACGACGCGCAGTCCATCCCGGCGACGGAGAAAGCGGCCTCCTCAGAGGCGGAAACGTCGGGCTGGGCACCGGCCGGCGGTTGGCGGTTGGCGGGAACGGTCGTAGCGGTCATGGCCCCGGATTGTAGGGGCGGGCGGGGTCGAAGAGGGTG
>JAQGHJ010000545.1 GCA_028288905.1 Phycisphaerales bacterium
CCCGGCGTCGCTCGCCTAGGCAGCTTTTCGTGCCGATGCCACCCTTATGATCCCCCTCGTCGCCCAACTCCAAAGCCGGGCGTTCACCGCCGACGAGGTGCTGGCCCCGTACATCTACGTCTTTTACGCCTCGTTCATCGTGTCGTTCCTGTTCACGCCGGTCATGCGGTCGGTCGCCATCTTCTACGGCATCGTCGACCGCCCGGACCGGGTGCGAAAGATGCACGCGACCCCGGTCGCGTACCTCGGCGGGGTGGCGATCTTCCTAGGGCTGGCCGCCGGGCTGGCCGTCGCCCAGTTCACTACGCTGCACCGGCAGGAGCCCGGCTGGCCGGTCGCCCACCCGAACGTCAAGTTCAGCGTCGCCCTCGGGGCGCTGCTGATCGTCGTCCTGGGGCTGTGGGACGACCTGCACAAGGTCCGGCCGGCCGGTAAGATCCTCGGCCAAATCGCCGCGTCCGTCCTCCTCCTGATGGACGGCGTCGGCACCCAGTGCACCCGCCCGCTCCTGGAGCCGACCCTCCAGCGCGTGACCGCCGCCGCCGGGTTCCCCCCGCTCGACCTGCTCGGCACGACGTGGTTCGGCCCGCTCGTGTACGTCACGAGCGGGCTGCTCGTCGTCACGGTCGTCGTGTTCTGCTGCAACGCCACGAACCTGATGGACGGGCTCGACGGTCTGTGCGGTGGCGTGACGGCCGTCATCGCCGGCGGGTTCCTGTTCGTCGCGGTGCACCTGGCGATGTACGGCGGCGGGCTGAACACGAACTGGGACGCCCTGCGGGTCGTGATCGGGCTGGCCGCCCTGGGGGCGGTGCTGGGGTTCGTCCCCTACAACTTCAACCCGGCCTCGATCTTCATGGGGGACACGGGGAGCATGCTGCTCGGGTACGTGTGCGCGGTCATGATCGTGCTGATGGCGCAGGAGCGTCCCAAGTGGTTCCTGGCGAGCATGGTCATGTTCGCGCTGCCGGTGTTGGACACGGCCCTGGCGTTCGCCCGCCGGTGGATCGCCGGGCGGTCGTTGTTCGCGGCCGACGCCCAGCACTTCCACCACCAGCTCGTCCAGCGCGGGTTCTCGGTCAAGCAAACGGTGATGATCAGCTACGGGCTGGCGGTGTTTTTCGCGGTGCTCGGGGTGGTCGTCGTGTTCGTCCGGACCCGGTACGCGGTCGCGCTGTATCTCGTGACGTTCGGATCGATCGTGGTCGCGGCCTACAAGATGGGGATGGTGCACGAGCGGGCACCCGCCGGCCGGCCCGGCACGCTGGCCGACGCGGCGATCCCCGGGGAGCGGGGCGGAACGGCGGCGGTCGTCGTGGACAATGCCGGCGACGCCTTCGAAATCGTCGGGCCGCCCACCGCCGGCGGCGGATCGGCCGGTCGGGACGCGCCGCACGACCGCTTGGTCGAGGCGTCTGCCATGCCGGCCGCCTGAGCCGCGGCGTGTTCCTCCGGGCCGCCCGCCTCCACCGCCGTAAGCCTCTGCAACCCCACCACCGGAAAACCACAACGTCCGACACCGTCGGGTGTTCGGGCCGATCGACTTGCCGCCGAGCCGTACCGCTGACAGCGCGCGAGCAAAGGTGACGGCCGATTTTGCCGATCCTTCTCCCAACGCCGCCCCGCGCCGGCTGTCTGGACACGCGGCGGCACCGGGCACGCGCCGTCGCGCTTGCGGGCGTCTTCGCATGAACCTGACGCCCGCCCCAAACCGATAGTAAGATACGCGGGCGGGAACGAACCGGCCCGCCCACACCCCAGGAAGGTCGCTCCATGGACGTTGCAATCATCGGCTGCGGTTACGTCGGGCTCGTCACCGGCACCTGCCTCGCCGCCATCGGCCACACGGTCAAGGGCGTCGAGAAGGACCCCCGCAAGCTCAAGAGCCTCCAGGACGGCCACTGCCCGATCTTCGAGCCCGGCCTCCAGGAACTGCTGAACGAGAACTACGCGTCCGGCCAGATCCAATTCACGGGCAACGTGAAGGACGCCGTCCGCGACGCCGAGGTCGTGTTCCTGTGCGTCGGCACCCCGCCGAAGCCGGACGGTACGGTCGACATGAGCTACCTCGAGGGCGCCGGCAAAGAGGTGTGCGACGCGCTGGCCGAGCTCAAGAGCGAGTACCTCGTCACGATCATCGTGAAGTCGACGGTGCCGGCCGGCACGAACCGCAAGCTGTACAACTTCCTCCGCGAGCAGACGAAGGCGTACGTGCAGGTCGTGTCGAACCCGGAGTTCCTCAAGGAGGGCACCGCCGTCCAGGACTGCCTGAACCCGGACCGGATCGTCGTCGGCGGCGAGAGCCCCGAGGCGTTCCGGATGATGCGGCGGCTGTACGACCCGCTCATCAAGCGGGAGGAAAACTTCCTGACGATGAACTGGGAGTCGGCCGAGCTGACGAAGTACGCCGCCAACTCCATGCTCGCCGCCCGGATCTCGTTCATGAACGAGATGACGATCCTGTGCGAGCACTACGGTGCCGACATCGAGGACCTGCGGAAGGGCATGGGCTCCGACACCCGGATCGGGCCCGCATTCCTGCGGGCCGGCTGCGGGTACGGCGGGAGCTGTTTCCCGAAGGACGTGGCCGCGATGGAGCACATCTCCAAGGCAGCTGGGTATACCAATCTGTTCGTCGACGCGATCCAGACGGTCAACTCGAACCAGAAGCGGCGGTTCGCCGAGAAGATCGTCCAAAAGCTCGGCCGGCCGATCGAGGGCGCGACGATCGCGGTGTGGGGCTTGGCGTTCAAGGCGGACACGGACGACATCCGCGAGTCGGCCGCGATCGACGTGATCCGGTACCTGCTGGACAAGGGGGCGATCGTCCGGGCCCACGACTACAAGGGCATGGAGCACATGAAGGCCCTGTTCAAGGACGAGGTCGAGTGGTGCGGCGACCCGGTGACGGCCGCCGCCGGGGCCGACGCGGTCGCGATCACGACCGACTGGCCGCAGTACACGACGCTGCCGTTCCGGAAGATCGCGGCGACGATGAACACGCCGCTGATCTTCGACGGCCGCAACTGCCTGCACCGGGACGTGATGCGGGAGAACGGGTTCCAGTACTACCCGATGGGCCGCCCGCCGGTGGAGAACAAGCTCCGGCTGAAGCAGAAGGTGTGAGCGGGCGCGTGGACGAGGACGCGTACACCCGAATCGACGGATCGCCGCATGAAGCGACGGGGCCCGCGGACACCTGTCCG
>JAQGHJ010000559.1 GCA_028288905.1 Phycisphaerales bacterium
ACGCGGCTGCGCACCGCGAACGGTCGCGCGGGGGAACATGCGACCGCGAAGGCGCGAAGAGCCCGAAGGGAAACGCGAAGGGGAGACGGGAACAGCGAGGTCGAGGGGCGGCAGGTTACACACCCACCGGGCTGTTCCCCCCCCACGGATGTCATCCTGAGCGGAGCGAAGGACCCCTCGTCCACCGCGCGGCCGGGTTTGCGGTCCAGGGACCGTGGCATGTGAATGGTGGGCCGATCGGGTGGCGAGCACCGGCGGCGGGCCACCCTTTCCCATTCCAGGTTCCTTGAAATGCTAACGCGGTGGCGCGGTGGACGAGGGGTCCTTCGCTCCGCTCAGGATGACGTGCGTGGGGGAGCCGGCGCGCTCCGGCCTTGGGCGGCACCCGGCGACACCCGCCCCCTCTCCCCCACATTTCCGGCGTCCGGCATCCCGTCCGCCCATGCGGAACCAACGAAGAGGGGCCGGGCCCTTTCGGACCCGACCCCCGACGCCCCACCCCCGACACACCCCTTCCCCCGTCGCGTCAGACGTCGTCCGCGTCCGAGATCCCCTTGCTCAGCAAGTACTCGTCCCCGATGTGCTTGAGGATCACCCGGCCGACCTTCGGGTCGGTCCGCTCGGCCATCGGGCGGACGACTACGCCCTCGCGGATGTGGTCGGCCCCGGCGAACGTCGTCCGCCCGCTGCTGACGCCGCGGATCGCCGCCAGCGAGAACGGGCCGTGGTACAGGACCGGGGCCGTCGGCACGCCGAACGCGGCGCACCGCTCGGCGAACGCGTCGGGGCCGAGGTACCGCCCGTCGACCAGCAGGTCGAACGCGACGAACCCGACCGTGCCGAGCAGCCCGTACGTCAGGTTCTGCACCTTGCTGCCGTACACCTCGCCGAACAGGATCACCTGCCGGCTCGTGCGGGCCAGGTCCCCGACGAGCGCCGTCACGCCGGGCAGCGTCGTCGGGAACCAGTAGGTGCTGGACGCGACCGCGTCCGGTGCCGGCCGCTTGCGGCGGACCTGCATCGACCCGGCCATCCACTCGCCCTCGACCATGCCGACGCGGCAGTTCGTGCCGTGCACCTTCTCGGTCGCCACGACCGGCTCGCCGTCGGCCAGCATGCCCGGGAAGTTCCGCAGGTTCTCCACGTCCGTGTACTCGACGAACAGCGGGTGCGGGGCCTCGGCGTCGCCGGCCCCCATGCGGGCCGGCGGGACGTACTTCGTGATCCCGTACCGCTCTCGCACGTCCGTGCCGTCCGGCCAGCCCGGGTCTTCCAGTTCCATCACAACGCCGAACGACGGCTCGCCGCGGAGCCGGGCGCACCGCACCCGGCCGTTGCTCAGGTACTTCGTGATCCCGAGGCGGTCCGACAGCGCCGCCGGCAGCAGGCTGTCGATCGGGACGTACACGACCCGCGCCCCGTCGGCATACTTGCCCTTGGGGACCACGCACTGCCAGCCCTTGATCTGGGCCAGCTCCAGCGCGTCGGCGTTCGGGTGCGGCTGCACCCGGTCGATCCGACTCACCTCCACAACCAGCGACGACATGGCGATACCCTCCTTCCCATCGAACGACGGACCGATAACGGCGGCCCCGCCGCCGACGACGACGGCGTGCGCGGAATCCGCCCCGTGGCAATACGAGCCACGCGAACCGCGGCCGCCGTCGTTCCTGTAACCAAAGCGAGTGGAGCCGGAGGGAGTCGAACCCTCATCCCCCGGGTGCAAGCCGGGCATCCTGCCGATTGGACGACAACCCCATCAAGACCAAGCGTGACGAACGAGGCGGCGGCGGCGGAACCCCGATCTGCCCGCGCCTTCGCGCCGCGCAGAGCGTGTTTCCCACTGGTTCCGTCGTCGTGCTAGGCCTACGCGTCATGCGCGGTGCAGGAATCGAACCTGCGACGCGGCCTTGGCATGGCCGGGTGATGCCACTTCACCAATCGCGCGGCTCGCCGCGGACCGCCCCCCCGAACGGCCCGCGGCGGATGTCGTTGGGAGGCCGCGACGGGGCCGCCAGCGGCGGCCCCGTCGCGTGTCCCTTTTCGCCAAATGCGCGATGCAGGGATCGAACCTGCAAGCCGGCCATGGGAGGGCCGCGTGATGCCACTTCACCAATCGCGCGTTCCGTCCCACCACCCCCTCCGGGGGCGGCGGCAGTTACGGGTCGCACCGGGCGGGCGGGCCGGGCGGCCGGCCCCGGACGGGCGGCTCGGACGCGCCGTTAGACGGCGGCGCGGAGCCCACAACCCGCCCCGGAAGCCGGCACGCGGCCGCGGCAGGACACGCCCGACGGGCAACCCCGTCCGACGTCACAAGTCCCGATCCGCGACTCGGCGGCCGCCAGGCAAGCGGCCGACACCCCATGTCCGGCCCGCTCGCCAGGTGCGACGACATTCATCCCTTCATGATGTTCCCGCCAGGATTCGAACCTGGAATGCAGGCTTCGGAGGCCCGCGTGATGTCCGTTTCACTACAGGAACTATGTAGAACGGTCTTTCGTTCCATCTATACAGAGGGAGAGCGGGGCCGCGTCGACCCAAAGTCGATCGGCAGAGCCAACGTCCCGCTCGCATCCCGAAACGAAAAAAGACCCGGAGACCCGCTGCGGGTCTCCGGGGCTTACAGCCCTTGGAAAGGCTGATCGCACCCCGATTACCCGAAGGAACCGTTGAAGTCGTATCCGCTGACCGCCGCCGTACTGCGACCCTGTCGGCCGACGCCCACCACGGGCCGGACGGCGAACCGATCATCGGCTCGGGCGGCTTCGGCGAGTGGTAGGGTTTGGCAAATCACGGGCGGCACCTCTCTCGGTTGAGTTGACGAATATAGACATCATCGCCGGAAACTGTCAAGCGGAATCTACATTTCTCTCTTCGATGCATCATTCGGTTAGCCGAGTCATCGTGGGCTGGAATTGAGCGGTATGCAGTCTCGGAACTGCCTCGCCCTTTCTTTCCGCCATCGGCCGGCTCCCGCGTTGCTGATCCCGTCCGTAGAATCCCCGGCCATGGCGAATCCGCAGCAACTGCCGCCGGAGACGATGGCCGCCCAACTCGGCATCGGCAAGTTGACCCGGCACCTGTTCGTTTGCCTCGGCCCCAACTGCGTCGCGTCGGACGAGGGGCAGAAGACGTGGGACCACCTCAAGCGGCGGCTGAAGGAGCTGAACTTGGCCGGGCCGGACGGGCCGTGCTTCCGCACGAAGTGCGACTGCCTGCGAGTGTGCACGGCCGGGCCGGTGGCGGTCGTCTATCCCGAGGGGACGTGGTACCGCGACGTGACGCCGGAGAACGCCGAGCGGATCATCCAGGAGCACCAGATCGGGGGGCGGGTGGAGGAGCCG
>JAQGHJ010000578.1 GCA_028288905.1 Phycisphaerales bacterium
GCCGGGCACACCGAGATGGGCGGCAAGCTCATCGTGCTGGAGCAAGACGAGTACGCCAAACGGTTCGAGGGGAAGGCCCCGGCGGCCGCCACGGCGTCGGCGTCGCTGCCGTGAGCCTGACGCGGAGGGCGCGTCGTTCGCCTCGTCCGACGGCGACCCGCTCGTCCCCCGCAACATACGGTTTGCAAACCCGTGCCACGGGAAACGGTCGTCTGCTGCCAGGCATTTTTTCGCTATCGTTCTCGCCGCGGGGCCGCCCCGCCGCCACCCGAGCGCCGACATGACCGCCATCCCGCTCCCCCTCGAACAGACCCCCGTCGAGCCCGCCGGCCGTGCCGCCGGCGTCGGGCACGCGCACCCGAGCCACGCACACCCGGGTCACGCGCACCCCGAGATCAGCTTCGTCAAGAAGTACCTGTTTTCCGTCGACCACAAGACGATCGGGCTGCAGTTCCTGTTCGTCGGGCTGTTCTTCCTGGTCGTCAGCGGGGTGCTGGCGCTGCTCGTGCGGTGGCAGTTGGCGTGGCCGAACCCGGACGCGGCCGGGTACCGGCCCGTGCCGATCCTCTCCACCCTGTTGTGGGGTCAGTTGGACGCCAACGGCGTGCTGAAGCCCGGCTCGATGCCGCCGGACTTCTACAACCAAGCGTTCACGATGCACGCGTCGATCATGATCTTCCTGGTCATCATCCCGCTGCTCGTCGGCACGTTCGGGAACTACCTGATCCCGCTCAAGATCGGGGCCGGCGACATGGCGTTCCCGTTCCTGAACGGGATCGCGTTCTGGAGCGCGCTGCCGGCCGGGGTGCTGCTCGTCAGCAGCTTCTTCATCGCCGGCGGGGCCGCGGGCGCCGGCTGGACGAGCTACCCGACGCTGTCGGAACTGTGGGGGTCGGGCACGACGCCGATCTACGCCCCGAACGCGGTGGAGGACCCGGCGACCCCGAGCTCCCCCGCCGCCGCGCCCGAGGCGGGCCAAGCGGGTTCGGTGGCGAGCGTCAAGGCCGGGCTTGCGTCGACGGCCGCCGCCCTTAAGACCTTCGGCGGGTGGACCGACCTGCTCCGGCTGCACTGGGTGCGGCCGGACGGCAAGCGGACCGTCAGCACCTGGGGCGTGTTCGCCCTGTGGACGAACTTCGGCGCCCTGTTCCTCTGCGGCCTGTTCATCTGCGCGTACCACGTCCGGTCCCGCTTCCGGCCGTTGAACTGGATCGTCGGCGTCGCGCTGTCGGCCATCGCGGCGTGGGCGGGCGTGAAGCTGTTTCAACTGCTGGCGTTCGACGGGCAGTCGGCTTGGTTCCTGGCGATCTTCCTGCTCGGGTTCAGCAGCATCATGGGAGCGGTCAACTACCTGACCACGATCGTTAAGCTCCGCTGCCCGGGGATGACGTTCTTCCGCATGCCGCTGAGCGTCTGGAGCCTGTTCGTCACCTCGCTGATGGTGCTGTTGGCGACGCCGGTGCTGGCGGCGGCGCTGTTCATGAACCTGCTGGACCACCACCGGCTGACGACGTTCTTCATTCCGTTCAACTGGACCGTGAGCCGCGAGATCCAGGTCGGGGTGGCCGGCGGCGGGTACCCGATCCTGCACCAGCACCTGTTCTGGTTCTACAGCCACCCGGCCGTGTACATCATGATCCTGCCTGCGATGGGCATGGTCAGCGACATCATGGCCGTCTTCGCCCGCAAGCCGATCTTTGGCTATAAGCCGATGATCTACGCGATGGGGGCGATCGCGTTCCTCGGGTTCGTCGTCTGGGCCCACCACATGTTCCAGAGCGGGATGAACCCGACGCTCGGGACGACGTTCGCCGTCAGCACGATGTTCATCGCTGTCCCGTCGGCCATCAAGACGTTCAACTGGCTCGGGACGTTGTGGCGGGGGAACATCCGGTTCGACAGCCCGATGCTGTACGCGGTCAGCTTCGTCGCGATGTTCGTGATCGGCGGGCTCAGCGGCATCTTCATGGCCAGCACGGCCGTCGACATCCACATCCACGACACCTACTTCATCGTCGCCCACATCCACTACGTGCTGTTCGGCGGCTCGCTGTTCGGGCTTTTCGCGTCGATCAGCTTCTGGTACCCGAAGATGTTCGGCCGGCTGATGAACGAGCCGTTGAACAAGCTGCACTGGTTCCTGACGTTCGTCTTCTTCAACGGCACGTTTTTCCCCATGCACATCCTCGGCATGCGGGGGATGGCCCGGCGGGTGGCGGACTACACGAACTACCCGAGCTTCGCCGACCTGCTGCGGATGAACCAGTTCATCACGATTTGCGCCCTGTGCATGGGGGCGGCCCAGATCCTGTTCGCGGTGAACTTCATCGGCAGCTGGCTGTTCGGCAAGCGGGCCGGCCGCAACCCGTGGCTCGCGACGACGCTGGAGTGGGAAACGGCCAGCCCCCCGCCGCACGGGAACTTCGACCGCACGCCGGTCGTGTACCACGGCCCGTACGAGTACAGCAGCCCGCTGGTGGCCGAGGACTGGCTGCCGCAGACGCGGAAGCTGGTGGACGTGCCGGGCCACGGCGACACGCACGTCCCTCTCGGGCCCGCCGTCGCTGCGGCCCACTGACCCGTGGGCGATGGGCCGGAATGGAAGTTGGCCCGTAAGTGACACGGGCTTCCAGCCCGTGCGCACCCGCTCCCCACTTGATCGCGCCGCGGGAAAACGCAGGCGATTTAACGACGCACAAGCAGCTCGCACGGGCTGGAAGCCCGTGTCACTGACGGGCGACCCCGACCTGCGAGGCCGCGCGCGTACGAAGGTGCAGGCGGCCGAATCGCGTGCTGCACGCTTCAAAAATACTGCGTGTCCAAGCCTACTGCCCGCCGCCCGGCGTAAGAATGGAGCCGTTTGCGGTGCGGGCCGCGCCCGGCTTCAATACGATGCCCGTCATCCGCACCCCGCCCACGCGTCCGCCGATGAGTCCCGAACCGTACTACAACCGCCGCCTGCACTGGCTCGCGTTGGCCACCGCGGTCGCCACGTTCCCGCTCATCTTCATGGGCGGGCTGGTGACGACCAAGCAGGCCGGCATGAGCGTCCCGGACTGGCCGAACTCCTACGGCTACAACATGTTCCTGTTCCCGCCGAACCAGTGGGTCGGCGGGGTCTTTTACGAGCACACGCACCGGCTGATGGGGTCGGTCGTCGGGCTGTTGTCGCTCGCGCTGGCGCTCCAAGCGTACGGGCCGGCCGCCCGTCGCCGCCCCCGGCTGATGCTGGGGGTCGGCGTCGTCCTGACCGGTCTGATGTCGTTCTTCCTCACGCTCATCCTCGTCACGATCCGGGGCGGGCAGGTGCCGAACGTCGAGCAGGTGTTCCGCGGCACCGCCCGGACGCTGGAGGGGATGGCCGGGCTGTTCGTGGTGCTGCTGCTGGCGTTCGTCGCCCGCCGGCGGGACCCCCGCCCCGCCGTCCGCTGGGTCTGCCTGGCCGTCCTCGGCATGGTGATCCTTCAAGGGGTGCTCGGCGGGCTGCGGGTGGTGTTGGTCGAGTTGAAGTTGGCCGTCGTCCACGCGTGCGTCGCCCAAACGTTCCTCTGCCTCGCGGCGCTGGCGGCCCTCGTGACGAGCCGGCTGTGGGACCGGCTGGCGCCCGCGGACGCGGTGGGCAAGGCCCGGCCGGCCGTCGGGCTGGGGTTCGTCCGGCTGGCCGCGGCGGCCGTCGCAGTCGTCTACCTCCAGTTGGTCGTCGGGGCGACGATGCGGCACTACGATGCCGGGCTGGCCGTCCCGGACGTGCCACTGCACTACGGGAAGGTGCTGCCGCCGACCGACGCGGCCGGCTTGGCCGCCGCGAACCTGGCCCGGGCGGCGTCCGGGCACCCGGACCTGCGGCCGGTGACGCTCGGCCAGATTTGGCTGCACGTCGGGCACCGGGCCGGCGCGGTGCTGGTGACGGTGGTGTTGGGCGTCGTCGTCTGGCGGGCCCTTCGGTACCCCGCCGCCGCCCGGCCGGCGCTGCGGAACCCGGCGGTCGCCCTCGTCCCCCTGGTGCTGGCGCAGCTGACGCTCGGCGTGCTGACCGTGCTGCTGCGCAAGCCGGCCGACCTGGCCAGCCTGCACGTAGCCTGCGGCGCGTTGGTGCTGGTGACGACGTTCGCTCTGGCCGCCCGGAGCGGGCGGGCCCACGGCTGGCGGCTGGGCTCGGTGCGGGACGAGCCGACGCCGGAAGCGCGGGGCTTCGGGGTTTTGGTGCCGGCCGCTGGACGCGGGTCGACCGATCGCCAAAATGACGGTTGCCGGACCGATCTCGCGTCGCTCACGGCGTCCCGCTGACGCCGAACGCCCGTTCCGATTTGGGTCGGTTCGGGGCGCTAGTGCCGCCGATCGACATTGCCCCGACGCAGAAGAGTTGACCGACACGGCACCGCCGGCGACACGTCGCCGGCCCCGGGCCCACCATCATGAAGCTTGACCCAGACCGGTCCGATTTGTCCCCCGCCCTCGTCGCCCTCACCGGCGGCGCGCTGGTCGTGCCAAGTGGCCCCGGCACCGCCCCGGCCGCCCCGTCGACCGACGAGGAGGCCGGCGGCCGCCCCGCATTGGAGCGCCACACCCGCTGGAGCGACTTCTCCGAACTGGCCAAGCTTCGGCTGAACTTCTTGGTGATGGTCACCACCGTCGTCGGATATGCGCTGGCGAAGCCGGACTGGTCCGACTGGCGGCTCCTCGTCCACGCCCTGCTCGGCACGGCCCTGACGGCGACCGGGGCGAGCATCCTGAACCAGGTGATCGAGCGGCGGCACGACGCCCTGATGAACCGTACGAAGCGCCGCCCGCTGCCGGGCGGCCGGGTGCGGGTGGGCGACGCGCTGGCGCTGGGGCTCGGCACCGGGGCGGTGGGCGTGGCCGAGCTGTACTACTTCGTCAACCCACTGACGGCGCTGATCGGGGCGATCACCCTCGGCACCTACGTGCTGATCTACACGCCGCTCAAGCGGGTGACGACGCTGAACACGGTCGTCGGGGCGATCCCGGGGGCGCTGCCCCCGGTCATGGGCGTGGCGGCCGCGGCCGGGCACGGGCTGGTGTACGGTCAGACGTTCCTGGGCGTGCAGCCGATCGGGTGGGCCCTTTTCGGCATCCTGTTCTTCTGGCAAATGCCCCACTTCCTCGCGATCGCGATCCTGTACCGCGAGGACTACGCCCGCGGCGGGTTCGTGATGCTCCCGGTCGTCGACGAGGACCTCGTCGCCACGAGCCGACAGATGCTGTTCTACGCCCTGGCGCTGATCCCGGTCACGCTCGTCCCGACGCTGCTCGGGGCGACCGGCCTGCTTTACTTCCTGGCGGCGCTGGCGATGGGGCTGGCCTTTCTCGGATTCGCCGTCGTGTGCGTGATGACCCGCCGCCGCGGAGACGCCCGGCAGGTCTTCCTCGCCTCGATCCTGTACCTCCCGTGCCTGCTGGCGGCGATGATGATGGACCGGATGTGAGGGGAGTAGGCGGTACGCAGTAGGCGGTAGGCAGAGGGGGAAAGAGTAGGAGAGGGAAAGCAGTTGCACGTCCTCCCGCCGCTGGCGGCGTCGAAAGCCATGACCGCCGTTCGTCCCCACCGTGTTCTCGCCGGTTTCGCGCTTTCTGCCGCTTCGGCGTTGATCGGGTGTAATCGCGAGGGCGGGTCGAGCCAGGGCCCCGTCAGCCGCCCGGTGGTCACCGCCGGCACGGTAGCCGTGAGCGGGAAGGTCACGTTCGACGGACCGCCTCCCCCGCCGGGCACCCTCGGCGAGCAGCTCTGCTGCGACAAGAAGGTGGCGATCCCGGACGAGTCGCTCGTCGTCGAGGCGGGCGGCGGCGTGCGGAACGTCGTCGTCTACCTGAAGGACGGCCCGAACGTGGCGAGTCCCCCGCCGCCGGCCGTGCTGGACCAAGCGGGCTGCCGGTACGTGCCGCACGTGTTGGCCGTCCGGGCCGGGCAGCCGGTGACGGTCAAGTCGAGCGACCCGACCCTGCACAACGCCCACGCGGACAAGGGGACGAACAAGCCGTTCAACCTGCCGTTCGCCGACGCCGGGGACGCCAAGACGGTGACGTTCCCGTCCCCGGAGGTGGCCGTCCGGGTGCGGTGCGACGTACACCAGTGGATGGGCGCGTACGTGGCGGTGTTCGACCACCCGTACTACGCCGTCACCGGCGAGGGCGGGCGGTTCGAGTTGCCGAACGTACCGGCCGGCACGTACACGCTCGTCGCTTGGCACGAGCGGT
>JAQGHJ010000599.1 GCA_028288905.1 Phycisphaerales bacterium
CGGCGGCCGGCGGCGCGGGCGAGCTGAGTAATGTCTGAAGTGTTAAGGCTTAAGTGTGAAAGGGGGAGAAGAGCGGCCATTGTCCGCACTGCTCCCCCTTACACACTTCAGCCTTCACACTTCAGACTTTCCTCCCCTATTTCAGGCGGTCGCGGACCACATCCCAAGCGGCCGGCGGGTTGCCGCAGGCGAGGCTCGTGTGGTCGGCGTGGACGACGACGATGTCGTCCACACCGTCGAGCCGGCAGCTCTTGAGCGTGACCGGGCCGTCGTTGACGGCGTCGGTATCGTGCATCGCCTTCGCTTTGTCGACCAGCCCGGCGTGGGCCTGGCGGAACCCCCACCAGCCGGTCGTGCGGGTCGGGAAGCAGTCGGCCGTGCAGGCGACCCAGTCGGCGGCGACCTCGCGGACGGCGCTGCGGTCGCCGGCCACAGTCGTGTACCGGACGCCGGCCCGCCGAGGGCGGGCGTTGAGGTCCTTGAGGAACGCCGAGTGCGGCCGCAGGTCGGCGGCGGCCTCGCCGTTGCCGTCGTCGGTCAGCCGGGACCAGGTCCAGTTCCCCTCCCGCCGGCACGTTTTGTACTGCGAGTTCCACTCGGTCGCCCACCGCCACCCGGTCCAGTTCGACCCGTGGTTCGGCGTGCCGAGCATGACGAGCCGATCGATCCCGCCGCGAAACGCCGGTCCCTCAACGTAGTGCCGGGCGACGAGCCCGCCCATGCTGTGGGCGACGACGCGGGCCGGGGCCGCGCCCGGGTGGGCGAGCCGCAAGTCGGCGAACCCGTCGGCCAGCAGCAGCCCGGCCTCGGCGATCGGGCCGTCGTCGGGGTAGCTGAAGTACGCGACCTGCTGGCCGTCGGCCTGCAGCAGGTTGACCATCGACCCCCACATGACGTTGTCGCTGTCGAGCCCGTGGACCAGCACCACGAGCGGCCGGGCCGGGTCGTACCGCTCGGGCAGGACGAGCCCATACCGGCTCGCCGGCCGCGGCGCGTTCCCGTACGCGAGCAGCCGGGCGGTGCGGCGGATCGCGCTCGCGTCCGTCGGGAGGGTGGCGGGGTCGATCCGGACGGTCAGGACATCCGCTGTGAGTGTTGCACGGCACGCGGGCCAGAGGGCATCCTCCAGCCGGCGGCAGAACGCCGGGCCGCGGTCGCCGCCGAGGTCGATGTCGGCCCCGCCGGACGGCAGGGCGGGCAGGTTCAATTCGCCGCCGACGGCACCGGCCAACTGGGCCGACGATGCCCGGTGGTCGCTCAGCGGTAGCCGGTGCTCGCCCGCGGCCACTGCGGACGAGGCGACCGCGGCGAAGGCCAGCACCGTGCGAAGCACTAACCGTCGTGGCGTAGCGAGCATGCGGCACCTTACGTCCGAAGGGGTCGGTCCGTTCGTCGAACAGGGCGGGACGGCGGAGGGGCCCGCCCGACGAAAGTTGCGGGTAGCCGCAGCTTTGCTCACTTGGCCGCCAGCGCCTTCGCCGTCGCCTGCTCGATCTTCTCCAGGTCCGTCGGCAGCGCGCCGAGGACGGCCTCGGCGATGTTCCCGTCTCGGCCGATCACCACCGTGACCGGGACCGGTTCGACGCGGTACGCCTCCGCGATCTTTGTCTTGTCGTCGTCGATCACGACGGGGAACGTCAACTTTTTGTCGTCCAGGAACTTCCGCACCCGGTCCGGCTCCTCCTGCAGGTTGACGGCCAGCACGACCAGGCCAGCGTCCACGAGCGCCTTGCGTTGCGACATCTCCTGCAGGTGCGGCATGGCCTGCACGCACGGCACGCACCACGTCGCCCAGAAGTCGAGCACGACGACCTTGCCCTTCAGGTCCGACAGCGCGAACGGCTTGCCGTCGAGCGTGGTGACCTTGATCTCGGGGGCCGGTTTGCCCTTCAGCGTGTACGTCAGGTTGAGCAGGGCCGTCGCGTCGTCGCTGGACGCCATGGTGGTCGATGCGGAGGTGGTCGGCGCGGCCGCCTGCTGCTTCTTGCACCCGCCCGAAGCGACCGCGGCGACCATCGAGAGTGCCAAGACCTTGAACCTGTGCTGAACGAACATCGTCGCCAACTCCTGCCGGTTACGTCCGGACCCCGTTCTTCCCCTCCGCCATACGACGCAAGCCGACCCCAGACATTATTGTCGCGCGGGCGTGGCCGGATCGTCGGCAAATTGTGGATTTCTATAGGGGGTCCTAGACCGTGTGGTGGGGGATCGAGTCTGGAACCGGCAGATGCCTTTTCAGCGGCGTCTGCGGTGCGGCCGCTGCAAGAGGGTCGATTGGGGGTGGCGTTTTACGCTCGGATGGCCAAATTGGGCATCGCGGGTTGGGCCTACGACTCGGGCGCGTGCCCGTGACAGGCCCTGCCGGCGGCAGGGCGGGTCGTTTGCCGAGAGGAGCCCATCGCATGCGGATCGAGAAGAACACGGTCGTCCGGTTCGACTACACGCTGACCGACGTTCACGGCACCGTGCTGGACTCATCCGAGGACGGGCAGCCGCTCGGGTACCTGCACGGGGCCGGGAACATCATCCCGGG